>JAPUKX010000215.1 GCA_027295435.1 Planctomycetota bacterium
TGTGCCGGATGGATGCGTTGACGCCTTTGACCTCGGCGCCATGCTCGGTGCGTGGTGCTCTGCCGTCAACGACCCGATCCCGCCCAGCCCGCCGTGCGACAACTGCAGCCACGCGAATCTGGCCATCGCGGACATCTCCGGTGCGTCCAACGCCCCCGATGGGTGCATCGATGCGTTCGACCTGGCGAAGCTGCTGGCCGAGTGGTGCTCCGCCGCCGGCGGCAATCCGTGCGGCACCTGCTCCTAGAGCGGTTGCAAGGCAACTGGAGCGGACGCACCGAGTCCGCTTACTGACAAGTGCGGCTCGTTCAATCGGTCCCTCTGAGCCGCAACCGTTCCAAGGAAGCGCTGGGCTGCCGATCGTGCCCCCCATACGTCAATAACTACTGTGATGTGAGATGGTTGCGATGATTACCTCCGCGGCCAAACGTGATCGCCGAGACACATAGAATCAAGAAGTATGGGAAGATCAACCGCATCGACGGTGTCCATTCGATACGTGAGGTGTCGCGCGGGCCCGTGGGCTATATCCCCCACAATTCCAAGTTCACCGACATTCACAGGACCACATCAAGTCATCCAAGGAGGCGACCCATGACTCAGACTCGACCCCACTGCTTACGGAGTCTCGGCGGGCTCGCCGCGGCGGCTGCTCTTATGATGGCAGCGCCCGTGGCGGCCGCCGTCGCTGCTGACAGCAGCTTCGCAGGTACCTCGACCAGGCTGGAGCAACGCAACTTCGCCAAGACGCAAAGTGCCGATGGCAACAAGGGGAATGATAAACAGCGCCGCAAGGCATCCCGCCCGACGAAGCGCGATCAGGCCGCAGGCAAGAAGCCACCTCGCCACACCCAACGTCAACAGCCAACGCGCAAAGCCCCACGCAGCCGAGCCGAACGCCCCAAGAGAGCCGAGCGAAAGACACCTGCCCGGGGCAATCCGCCCCGCCAAGCACAGCGCAACCCGTCCGCTCGTGAGGCGCAGCGTCGCCACGCCCAGAACCAGCGGCCGACGATCAGATCCGCGCGCAGCCGAGCTGACCGCCATCCCACACGACGATCAGCAGGACAACAACGAACACTGCGAGGGCGACAGTGGCAGCCCATCCCCCGCCATCAAACCGAACGCAGACCAGTCACACCGCAAGCACCATGGCTTGTCCGCGGTTCGAAGTCCAATGACCGATCCGATCCTGGCCGGGCGCAGAGAGAGCCTGCCGTACCTCATCGGAGTTGGCCACCGAATCGATACGATTCCCTCAACGCCACAGATAATCGCCCTCCTCGGATTCTGATCCCACGGCGCCAGCTCGATCACCAGAGCAACGACCCCGCAGCTGGCTCTGTCCGCCTCCCCATCCAGCCAATCCATGACGGGCGCACACATCACGTCAAGAACACACACGAGACCTACCACGACTGGCCTCATGGGAGCTTTACCTACTATCAATTCTTCAAGACCTCCTGCAATCTCTCTTTCAATCTCTGGTACTACGGCTCCGCGCTGTACACGAAATACTGCGCACCCTTCTACCGACCTTGGCACCATCGGCACCACTACCGCGCGTGGTACCACTATTGGCCGTGGTACCTGCATTACGGTCTGACTTGGCCGACCTATATCACCCAGTACCACTCGTGGTATGGCGTGGCCTCATACGAGCCCCAGCCATGCTGGGCGACGCTTGCCGAGGCGTGGGAGCTCTTGGCCGAACGCCGGGCCGCCGCTGCGCACGACGCGTTTGATTGCTTAAGTCAGGCGTTGCCGAACGACGGACTCCCAATGATCGGTTTCGCCTTGTCGGCCGCTCAACTGGACCTGCCCGAGATCGCGGTCGAGACCATGCGCGAAGCGATGCGCGTTGATCCCGAGGCGCTTCATTACGTCCCGGACGATGATCGCCTTGCTCAGGAGGTCTCTGATCGCGTGCAGTATTACGAGGACCGGGCCCGGCACACCTATGGCGACGTCGACGCCCTGTTCATGGTCGCTGCCCTGCGCTACATGCTGGGTGAGTTGCCGGCGGCTGACTACGCGCTGGACGTTGCGATCACCCTCGGCGACGTGGAAGTCAGCACATTCAAGCTCAAAGCGATCATCGAGTCCGCCCTGGCGGAGAACATCTACGACCCGCCTCCGCACGATTGAGCGTGACGATCGCGGAAATGGTCGTGATCCTCGACCTGCTGACCCTGCTCGCCAACTCGGGCCCGTGTGCGTAGACGTTTAGCCCCGCCGGCCACGGCGGGGCGATCGTCAACGGACGCTCGTCTGCCATCGAACGAACGGCGAGGCGGCCTCGCTGTCAAGCTGGGCGCACCCGCCCGGGAGCGTCCCGATCGGGCCTGCAAGCCGTCAATCTCGACGAGCAACCCGCGGGTATCTTCCAATCGGCCTCATGCATCCACTCCCAGCGCGGAACTTAGGATTTGAGTCTGAGTATCGTGGGGGGGCGTTACACTCGTGCTCGGAACGCTCGGCGGTGGAGCCAGGCGTTGGTCAAATGGGAAATGTCGGGATACCCCGTTTATGATAGCTACGCGGTCTTTCGATTGGTGTGTTCGATTGGTGTGGAGGAAAGAGCCATGCCGAGAAATATGGTCAACCGGTGCGCATTTACCTCGGCCGCCGTGCTCGTATTGGCCATCTGGTCGGGCAGGGCGAACGGGCAGTTTGCCCTGTTCGTCAACGAGACCGCCGATCGCAGCAATGTGTCCAGCAGCCTCTTCGCGACCGATGGCGAGGAGAAGGACTACGTCTGGGGCGACGTCGACAACGATGGCGACGTCGATCTCGTCATCGTCCGTAAGGAGCCGTGGAGCACGGCGGGCAGAAGGGCCAACGTTCTACTGATTAACGAGAACGGCGTGCTGGTCGATCGCACGGTGGAGTTCGCCATGGCGTCGGACGTGGCCGGCGATCTGGGCTTTCTTACTCCCACGAACGATCGCGACGTCATCCTGGTTGACGTCGACGGAGACGGATGGTTGGACATCGTCACGGCGCCGACGATCACAGATGGTCTGGCCAAGCACATCTCGCACCCGCGCGTGTACATAAATCTCGGGGACGACCCTCCCGGAAGCGGCAACTGGCTGGGGTATCAGTATCAGGACGCGCGCATTCCGCAGATGCACCCCACGGCAGGACCTCGCTTCTGCGCGGTGGCTGCCGGTGACGTCACCGGTGACGGGGCGCCCGATCTCTACTTCGCCGACTACGACAACGGCCTCCCAGGGCAGATCTACGACTACCAGAACAAGCTACTGATCAATGACGGCAACGGATGCTTTGCGGATGAAAGCGTACTGCGAATGGGCAGCTTGTACGACTATGGCATCCCCGGAGTGCAGAACTACCTGTTCTCCGCCTTTGGCACCGCTGCCGCTATCGCTGACATGAACAATGACGGCGTCAACGACGTCGTCAAGCAGACGGCGCTGCACCAGCCGTACCACCAGGCCGTCATCTATAACGATCCGGACAATGAAGGCTTCTTTGACGGGTACGACGTCGTGGGCCTCACGGGGGGCGGGTACTTCATTTCTGTTGGTGAGCTGAACAACGACGGGATTCTGGACATCGTCCTCACGAACGACGGTGTGGACCGGTATCTGATCGGCGATACACTCGATGCTATCGGGCAACGGAACTACGTGAGCTATTCGTTTCCGTCGAACAGCCTCGGCTTTGGCGGCAACTCGGTCATCGCGGATCTCAACAACGACGGACTCAATGATGTCGTCATTGCGGGAGTCGACGTAGCTAACACAGGCTGCTCCGCCACAACACACGTCAATCGCAACCTGGGCGGGGATCCGCCATCGTTCTCTTCCGTTGAGCTGGACATCGGCATTCCTGACGGCATGCTCACCGGCGGGCACGATGTGGCCATCTTCGATCTGAACGGTGACGGCTGGCTCGACATCATCCACGGCCGCTGCAACAGCACGGAGATCTGGATCCAGCACCCCTACGGCATCATCTTCGAGTATCCGCAGGATCTGCCGCTCGTCCTCACCCCCGACGAACCATTCACGTTGCAAGTTCAGTTGACACCGGTTGGCGGAACGCTGGCGCCAGGGACGGCCACGCTGCACTATTCGATCAACGATGCGCCCTTCACCAGCGTGGCGATGACGGATCTGGGCCGGAGCCTGTACGAAGCCGACCTGCCGCCCACCGGATGCCTGGACAGGACCAAATTCTACTTCTCGGCCGACATGGTCGAAGAGGGCATTGTCAGCCTCGATCCCCCCGGCGCTCCGACGAACAGCTACGCTGCGGTGGCTGCGGACGGGCTCGAGATCGAGCAGCTCAACCACTTCGAGGTGGGCGAGGATCTCTCAGGCTGGACGGTCGTCAGCGACCCTTCGCTCACCGCCGGAGAATGGGAGGTGGCCGACCCCAACGTGACGATCTTCGCCGGGCACCTGGCCCAGCCCGAGGACGACGCGACGCCTGGCGCTGGCAACGTGATGGCGTTCATCACCGAGAACGGCCCTCCGGGTGGTAGCCCGGCCGCCAACGATGTTGACGGCGGGCCGACTTTCCTGGTCTCGCCGAGCGTCGATCTGGAAAGGACGGATGGCATCGTCTCTTTCGCGAGGTGGTTCTTTTCGCTGGCTGGTGAAGAGGACGTCATGACCATCGAGATCTCCAATAACGGCGCGACGTGGTTCCTGGTAGAGACCGTCACCGGGACGGGCGAAGTGTGGGAGACGGTTTCGTTCCTCGTGAGCGACCATGCAGTCCCCTCGGCCAGCGTTTCGCTTCGTTTCGCCACCTCGGACGGTGATTTTTCGGTGACCGAAGCCGGCATCGATGACTTTCAGATCCAGTCGTTCGTATGTGGCGCGGTCTGTGTCGGCGACCTCGATGGGGATGGCAGTGTTGGCATCCTCGATCTGCTTGCCCTGTTAGCTGCCTGGGGCACCGACCCCGGCGGCCCGCCGGACTTCGACGGCGACGGCACCGTCGGCATCCTCGACCTGCTCGCGCTGCTGGCCAACTGGGGCCCGTGCCCGTGAGAAGCGGGCCATGAGCAATAAGCCCAAGCCCACGGACTAGAGTCCGTGGGCTTCTTGCGTGTTCATGCGCTGGTTTCGGCAGCACAGGACATGCGGCGGTCCACCGGGTTCACAGAACCCGGCTCGCGGTGAGCTTCATCACGCATGTGCGGGTGAGCCGGCCCGTGTCGGGCCGGTGGACAGCCGATAGTCGCGTAGGATCCGCTGCGCGGACCATGCCTTGAACCAATCGTTTGGAAGCGGTCGGTGGATCAGGGGAACTCAATATCCGCATCCGACGGGCGTTGCACGATCGCCGCGATCGTCTTGGCCAGCGCTCCCTGAGCGGTTTGCCGCGCCGGATCGGAATCTCGCAGCGTTGAATCGGCCGAGGAATCGAGCCGCGACCAGTGGGATCTCATCTTGGCCTGCTGCAATGACAGGGGCAGATGCGGCGACGCCCGCTTTGGAAGGCTGAAGCGCCTGGACGTTGGGATCGGAAGCGGATTCATGTCGGCATGGCCTCGGTGAA
>JAPUKX010000216.1 GCA_027295435.1 Planctomycetota bacterium
TCGTCATGACCGACCTGATGATCTCGGCAGGGACAGTCAGTGTCGATCCCGACGACCTCGACATGCATCCCGAAATTGACCGCGGAGAGTTGATCACCGAACCGTCGATGAACGGTGACTACCTGCGTTACGAGGACACCGAGAGTGGAATCTCGCCGCGGGCGCTGCCGGGGCTCGAGGGCCATGTGCACGTCGTCGCCACGGACGAGCACGATCAGGATGGGGTGCTGATCAGCGACGAGTTCACCAACCCGCACAAGCGTCGACGCATGGTCGAGAAGCGGGCCCGCAAGCTCCAAGACGCCGCACATGCGATCGCACCACCCGCCTTGGAAGGGCCGGAAGCCGCCGAGGTCACCCTGATCGGCTGGGGGTCGACCTACGGTGTCATCAAAGAGGCGGTGGCGCAATTGGAAGCGAAGGGGATTAGCGCCAACCACTTACCGATCAAATGGATCGTTCCGCTCCACGCCCGCGTGGTGACCGAAATCGTCGCTGCGGCAAAGCGCACGATCATCGTCGAGAACAACTACTCCGGACAGTTCTACCGGTATCTCCGCAGCGAGACTGGGCTGGACGTCGACGGACATATCCGCAAATACGACGGCGAACCGTTTATGCCGCATCACATCGTCGACGCGGTCGTGGAGCAGCTTGCGGGTGAGACGGACCGTTCCGTCCCGGTGCAAGAGGTCATGGTCTGAGGAGGCCGCAGCATGGACACGATCACCATCTACGAACCCGTCATCGACCCACAGACGGTCAACGAATTCAAGGGCAGGGTCGATCCCGACTGGTGCCCCGGCTGTGGCGACTTCGGCGTTCTCAACAGCCTGAGGAAGGCCTGTCTCGAGCTGGAACTGAGACCGAACGAGATCCTCACCATCAGCGGCATCGGGTGTTCGTCAAATTTTCCTGGGTTCTTCAACTCATACGGGATGCACACTCTGCATGGGCGGGCGCTGGCCGTGGCGACGGGCGCCAAGTTGGCCAATCACGAGTTGACCGTCATCGTGACCGGCGGCGACGGCGATGGCTACGGTATCGGCGGCAACCACTTCACGCACACGGCACGGCGCAACGTCGACCTCACCTATATCGTCATGGACAATCAGATCTACGGACTGACCACCGGTCAGGTGTCGCCAACCAGCAGCCAGGGGATGAAGACGAAGAGCACGCCGTTCGGCAGTGTCGAAGCGCCGGTCAATCCGATCACGGCGGCGATCATGAACGGCGCCACTTTCATCGCCCGAGGATTCAGCGGCGACACCAAGCAGCTCACGATGCTCATGATGCAGGCGATCCAGCATGAGGGATTCGCGCTCATCACCGTGTTCAGCCCTTGCGTCATCTTCAACCACGACAACGACTTCCCGTTCTTCAAGCCGCGCGTCACCAGGCTCGAGGACGAAGGCCACGACACCAGCGACTGGAAGGCCGCCTGCGAGAAAGCCATGGTATGGGGCGACACCATCTATACCGGTGTGTTCCTGCACAAGAAGCACGCCCTGACGCTCGAACAGCAGGAGCCGGTGCTGAATGAAGGCGGCCCCCTGAGCCGGCGCCCGCTGGGCCTGAGCCGGGAACAGGCGCGCAAGGTCATCGCCCGGATGATGTGATCGGCGGCTCGCTTGCGTTGTAGGAGTTCTGTTCCCCAAGCCGGTCACGCGCGTGACGCGCTCCCCTTGGCATAGCCCTCAAAAAGAGCGTTAAGGATGGCTCTGCCAATGTCCGAGTTGGGTCATAAGCGGAAGTCCAGCGTGAGCCTCGGAATGTCCGTTGTTGGGGGTGAAGCGGAAGTCAATTTTGGGCCTCTGGAGGTCCGCTTGTAGCCAGGAGGAGACCTAAGCCAGCCGAACGATAGCGAAATTGTACTCCTGGCGGTTCACTTCATCCAATTGATGACCCTTAATAGGCCGATGCGCCTCCCCAAGCTGTCCCGAACGCGCCAGCAAGGCGTTGTCCGGGACCTCGACTTCGCAGCAATCCCGGCGCCCACGCCAACGGGAGCGCCGGACGCACCGTCCGCGTCAGGGCGCGGGCGTGCCTTCACTGATGGTTAGCGCGGTCGAATCGCCCCCTTGTGACGCATAGCTCAGGGTCGGGTGGGTCACGCCCGTCACCGCGAAGGTCATGTTATTGCCCAGTTTCGCCCTCTTCGAAACGGTACAGGTTCCGCTCGACCCTGTGACGCAGCTCGACGAGCCCTTGGCGCCGCCGCTCCATCTCCCCGAGACGGTGGCGTTGTCGACCGCAGTCACATCGCCGACCTCGCGGATCTCGATGGCGACCTGCCCGGTCCAGCGCCGGTCGGTCTTGACGATCCAGCCGCCCACCATGCTCGCCACGTGCATGTCCGATCCACCGCCAACGGCGGTCACCGTGACCGAGATCGCATCCGATCCCGTGGCCCCGTCGCTATCGGTGGCCGAGGCGGTGATCACATGGCTCCCGACCGACAGCGTCACCAAGATCGAATTACCAGGTTCAAGCGGCCCGTCGAGCGACGACGACCACATGGCCGTCGGGTCCGGATTATCCTCCGCATCCTCCACCGTGGCGGTGAAGTTGATCTCAACCCCCTCGTCAAAGTTCGCCCCTTCCTCCGGCGCGGTGATCGCCACCACCGGCGCCTCGTTGTCGGCCAGAACGCAGGCCGCGGCCAGGTCGAAGCTCGGCTTCAGCACATACAGCCCCTGCTCAATGCCGCTGGCGATGATGTTGCCGCTCGGGAAAAAGGCGTAGCTGCTCCACATGCCGTTGAACGCGGCCAAATCGTCCGGCGGCCAGATATCGAAGAATCCAAGTTCGCCCACCGGCTGATCGCCAACCGCGATGGCGTCGCGCAGGTCGATGATCCGCAGGCCCGAGCGATAATTCGCCTGCACCGCACACCCGCCGACCATGTAGATATTATGGTCGATCGATAAGGTGTCGTTGGTGAACACGCCGCTCTCATAATTGGAGGTGGAAGCGCCGGAGTTCGACAGAACCGGCTTATCGAGGTCGAGCAGGTCGAACACCCGCGTGGTGGTGTTCGAGACCTGGCCGTAATATTCATCCAGCTCGTCATCGACGATGAAAAACTCGTGATCCAGGCTCAGCCAACCCTGATGGGTGTAGGACGCGTC
>JAPUKX010000217.1 GCA_027295435.1 Planctomycetota bacterium
CGCGGTGACGCCCAGCGGCAACGGCAGACCGCAATGCGATGACCACCACATGCCGACATCCGCAATCAGGTGCAGCCCCGCCTCGGCGAACGTCAGCTGCGCCTCGTGAATGACCAGGCCGGCGGCGAACTCCCCCGCCGCGACCCGCGGGACGATCTGATCGAATCTGACTACGGCATGTCGAAACGAGCCTGGTCCCAGCAGCATGGTGGCGGCGCGAAACGCGCTGGTGCGCTCGCCCGGGATCGCCAGCACGACATCGTCTCGCCTCAGATCATCTATGGACATCGGCCGGTTTGAGACGATCCTGGGGCCGTAATGATCGCCCATCGACGTCCCACAGTTGGTCAGCGCGTACCGATCCGACACGTAAGGGTACTGGGCACAGCTGATGGCGGTGATCTCCAGCTCGCCGCGCTCGCTGAGGCGATTGAGCGTCTCGATGTCGTCCAAGACCGGCTGGTAGCGAAACCGGCCGGTGTGGAACTCCGACGGGCCGCCGGCACCGTCCACCAGCGGCCACCACATGAACGCGTCGTCAGGATCGGGGCTTTGTCCGATGCGCAGGGTCGGCCGGTCGTCAGGCATCACTGTTGGCGATGATAACCGCAAAATCGGCCTGGCGACGCTCGGCCGAACCCGTCGCCGCTACGGGCACGGGCCCCAATTGACCACCAGGGTCAGCAGATCCAGGATTCCGACGTCGCCTGAGTTATCGAAGTCAGCCGGGTGCCCGGGGTTCGGTCCCCAGGCAGTCAGCAGTGCAAGCAGATCGAGGATTCCTACGCCGCCCGAGTCGTCGAGGTCCCACGGGCATGCCTCACCCGCACCCGCCGTGCCGATGACGTTCTGGACCCAGTGCATAACGAATCCAAGATCCGACAGCCTTGTGAACTGGGTTATGCCACAGTTCCCGTCGGCGTAGATCCAGGTATCCGCGGTCTCGCCGGCTATGTTTGAGCCCGGCCAGACGCCGCCATCAGTATGCTGAGGCACAAACAGCTCGACCACCATCACCGTGTCGGCTGGGACAACGATCGGCGGATCGAAGCTCACGACGAGGATTTCCAGTTCGGCATCGGACGGGATAAACAGGTCCTTGAAACCTAGGACATGAAGATCCTCATCAGGTAGGCCCGGGTCGCCTTCATCGAGGTCTTGATAGATCGTGACAGTGCCGACGATACTTGAACCGGTGTTGACGTCGATACCGACTTCTACACAGTGCACCGTGTAGTCCTGACCGGCGGTCCCGGGGATCGCCGAAAGATCGTACGAGCGGGCCCAACGGTTAGGAGACGTAGTATCGCCATCCTGACAGGCGATCCCGGTCGCATCGACGATCTGCTGCGAGCGGCTCTGCGTGAGCGTGGGGTCGCCGACGACGTTGCAGGTCTGGGCCGGTGGATCGCAGAGGACCACGGCTAGGTCGGCGCACGCTTGATCCCACACCACGTCGCAACAGCTTGGATCGTCGGCACACACGGAATTGCAACATGCCGCGTCGTCGCAGCCCGGCGTGCCGTTGTTCTCAAAGCAGTCGCCCTCGCCGGGGCAGTTGGGGTTCCCTAAGGCGTCCTGGAGCCTCAGCATGCCGGTTCCCATTTCGACGTCGGAGAAGCCGCCGACACGGATCTTGTAGCAGATGCCCTCGGTAACTGGAATCTCTAGCGTGCTGTGGAACCCACCGCCACCGTCCCCGCAGGGATTGTTCAGGTCGTCATCGTTGCACCCGAGGAAGTTGGCGTTGTCGGCCGGGCAGCCACAGGTCTCATACGCCGCGAGCCTCGTGTCATAGTCCGCCGAACCGCCAAGCTGCTCGCAGGTGGTGATTTGCAGCGTGCCGGTGAAGTCGGCGGTGTAGTTGTACCAGATGTCCTGGTAGACCTGCTCATCGCCGAACCTCCCGCAGTCGCCGGGGGTCTCGGTTCCGTCGGTGGTCGCATTGACCGTTGAGAACGGCGTAACGCCCAAGCCGATCGCCACGCGGCTGGCGCAGCTGTCGTTCTCAGGGGGCGCCTTGGCCTGGGCCAGGTGGAGCACGCCGGTGCCCATATTCCCTTCATTCCAGCCGCCCAATCGAATCTTGTAGCAGTTGCCCTGGGTCACCGGGGCGTTGATCGTGCTGTGGTGATCCGGGAATCCACCGCAGGGGTGCTTGGCGTCGTCATCGTTGCACCCCAGCAGCACCAGTTCGTCGCAGTCGCAGCCGTCGTAGACCACCAGATCGGTGTCGTAATCGGCCGACCCGCCGAGCTCCTCGCACGTCGTCACGATGAGCGAACCGGTGAAGTCGGCAATGTAGTTGAACCAGATGTCGTGGTAGGTCTGCCCGTCGTACTGGCAGTCATCGGGATGGGCGGGGCCGTCGGTAGCCGCGTCTTCGGTGCTGAAGGGCGTATCACCCAGTTCGACGATCGGGCGATCCGCGCATAGGTCGGCTCCCCCGACCACGCAGAGCTTGGACGCCAGCTGCACGCACGTCGCGTCCCATTCAACGATGCAGCAGGCGGGGTTTACATCGCAGACGGTCTCGCAGCACGCGACGTTGTCGCACCCGGGAGTCGGGTGGGGCTCGTCGCAGGGCCCGCCGCCGCCGGGACAATCCCCCCCCCAGGCACCGGAGGCGATCAGCGATCCCGTCATGATCGACGCCACCGCCACGAGCCGCATACGACCCGATGGACGCCCGCCGATGCGCGAGATATTCATCCCTGAATCTCCGTAGTCCGACCCTATGGGAGATGACACGGCCAGCCCGGGCCGCAAGCCACGAGCGTGCGGTCTGGAGCCCCGCACCAGGTTACCCCGCTGTTGGAGCGTGCCAACTTCCTATCCGTCGTAACGCCTCAGTTGTTGCGGAGGAGCCAAATATCTCCGCGGCCCGGCCTCTCCATGACCCCGGTGGCAGCCTGTACGGCCTCCGTGCGGCAACCGGATTCGCGCACCTCGCCGCCGTGGCGGCGGGATCTGTGTCGGATCTCCCAGCGCGCCGGCTTGTCCCCAAGCCGGCGTCCTTGCGATGTGCGGACGCCTTGCTTACGCGAAGATCAACCGGGGCACCGCATACCCTGTGCTCGCGAGACCCCAACAAAAAAGAAAACCCCCGGCCGATCAGGCCGGGGGTGGGGTTTCATGTGCTTTGCGGGCCTTCGCTTCCTAGAAGCATGTGAGGCAGGGGTTGCCGCCGGCGACCGAGCACCACGCGCCCAGCAGCTTCGCCA
>JAPUKX010000218.1 GCA_027295435.1 Planctomycetota bacterium
ATGGCGGGGATTACCTCGTGCTCGGGGCCGAGCCCCGAGGCGCCGATCGACAGCGGGATGACGGCACTGCCGATGCCGAGAAGTCGGACCAGTTCGACCGCGGTTGACCGATCGCCAGGCCGAATGGGCGGCAGCACCACACCGAAGCGGTTGTCTTGCAGCTCGCGCTGGCCGGCGGTGCCGGACTCGGGCAGCACGACGAAGTACAGCGTTTGGCTGGCCACCACCATGTCGCTGCGAGCAACGTCCAGCACGGCGCGATACCAGCCTCCGTCCAGTCGCCCGAGGTCAATGCTCCTGAGCCACGTTCCCCCCGGCAGCGTAAAGGTCTCTTCGTGCACGGTTGCGGCGTCGAGGTCTTCCACCCGCAGCTGCGCCGTCAATCGGTCGGTGGTCAGGTCGCGTACCATGACGTTGAGCGTCGGCTTTTCGCCGGGCAAAACGACATTGCCCGTTGAATCAGTGGACAGCTCGATCCGCGGCCGCTGCCAGACGGCGATATCGTCGAACCACGCTCGTCCCGATACGTCTTGAAGGAGCGGCTCGTCGGGGTTATGGCTGGTCCAGGTGAACTGCTGGGGCTGCAGGAGCTGCAATTCGATGACAAGGTCAGCGGCGTGCACAGTATCGCCACGGATCTCGACCGATACGCGCTGCCATCGGCCGTGGGTCTGTAGCAGCGGGCTCTGCCCCCGGCTTTCGGATATCAGGTTGCCGTACGTGTCGTGCAGCCAGGCCGCCAGCCGGGCTCGCGCATGGGTGAGCCCATCGGTTCGTATCCAGGCGGAGACGACGCAATCGCCTCCCGGGAACACGGGGATCACGGCAGTCGGCACTCTCGCCGACAGCGACCCGCCGTCCAGCTCGAACCCGAAGGACCAGTTGCCGAGTGGGCCGCCCCGTTGGTCAATTGCATTCGGCCGAACGGCGGAAAGCCCTGGTCTGCCGCAATGTAGCGGTAGAAGTTGATGGGCATGGTGTAGGGCGCATGCTCAGCTTCTTCGAAGTCGAACTGCCGCAGGAGGCGATTCTGCGCCGACAATATGGACACACCGTCCGGAGCCGGGGTCGGCTGGCCGGCGGCGATGCTTGTCAGCGACGCCACCCACAGCGGTGCCCACAGCGGTACAAAGCGCAGCAAATCGAGTTTGGCGCGATTCATCCCCACCCGTTATCGGCCGATTGGCCGAAGGGCTCCACGTTTGCCGATGTCAGTAATCGAATACGCCGATCTGTTGCTTGGAGACGGTCGACATGCTTGCGCTTCTTCGTACATCGCTCATGGCCGGCGTTTTCTGCGGCCTGGTGCTCGTGGTCTTTTGGCGACTTTCCGTCGATCAAAAGCAGCGGGCGATCGAGGAGCTGGAAGCGCTCAACGAACAGATGCAGCAGCGGCTGGCCGCGAAAGACGAGATGATCGATCGTCTCAACCGAAGCCGGCGCCTCGCCCATGTGCGGATTCTCGACCAGAGCACGGGCGCCGACGGCCAGGTGCTCGACACGGATCTGGTGTTCATCGAGCTCGACGATGACGGCGGCGAGCTGGCCCGCCAGCGGTTCACGCTGCCAGGCGATGTGCTGTTTGTTGACGCGTGGTCGGTGAAGTTCGATCGCCAGGACGTCGCCCAGGGCCATCCGCTTCGCGGTCGATCCCTTCTGCTTCTGCGACGGATCTATTCGGATCGTATGGCGCCGATCAACGGATATGCCATCGACACCCCGGGAGCGGTTCCGCCCGGCTACGCGACGGGTGAGGTGGCCGAGTTCGAAAAGCGGCTGTGGGAGCACTTCTGGCAGATTGCGACTGATGCGAAGCTCGCCAAGGCGATGGGCGTGCGGGTGGCTCAAGGCGAAGCGGTCTACAAGCCGGTCCGCAAGGGTCAGGTCTTCGAGCTGATCGTGGATGCGGTGGGGGGGATGAGTCTTACCCCGCTGCCCGCTGAGGATCTTGCTCTATCGCCCGGGGAGTGAATCGATACACTTGCCTCCGTGCAATGCGACACGGCTTCGTCAACGATTGCCGGTGGGTCACATTCCCGTGCCTCGGTTCCATCTCGATTGAAGAGGCGATCGGACCAGGCACCGCCGTCGCTGGATGCGATTCAACGCGCGGTGCCAAGGTGCAGGCGGTGTCCCGAGCTTCGCGCCTATTGCGCAGAGATTGCCGTTGTGAAGCGCCGTGCGTATGCGGGCTGGGACTACTGGGCCAAGCCTGTCCCCGGATTCGGTGACGATGGCGCGCGGATCATGATCGTCGGTCTGGCCCCAGCGGCCCACGGGGCCAACCGCACCGGCCGGATGTTCACCGGCGACCGCTCCGGCGACTTCCTCTACGCCGCTTTGCATCGTGCCGGGCTGGCCAACCAGCCGCATGCGGCTTCGCGCGACGATGGTTTGGTGCTTTGCAACGTCTACATTACTGCGGCCCTGCGCTGCGCTCCGCCGGGCAACAAGCCGACCCCCCGACAGCTCGACCGCTGTTCGTCGTACCTGGCCGACGAGCTAACGATCCTTCGGCCGGCGGTCACGGTATGTCTCGGTTCGCTGGCGTGGAATGCGGTGCTCAATGCTTTGCGGACTGCCGGAGAACAACTGCCCAGGCCCAAGCCGAAGTTTGCCCACGGGCTGGAGTGTCCCTTGGGGTTGACGGTGCTCCTGGGATGCTATCACGTGAGCCAGCAGAACACGTTCACCGGCCGGCTGACCGAGCCCATGATCGACGCGGTGCTTCGACGAGCGACGGCGATCGCGGCGAGCAGGCCGATGTGCTAAACTTGTGGCGGCGCACGTAGGATGCGGCGGGGCAAGCCCGCTGGCGAAACTTGCTTGTGCGCCCCTAACCGCGTCCGCACCGATGCGCATCTTCATCACCGGCGCCACTGGACTGATCGGCCGACGAGTCGTTCCTGATCGCCTTGAACGGGGCGACCACGTGGTGGCGGTATCGCGCGATGCCAGCCGGGCCAACCGTCTCTTTGCCTCCGACGCCGACCACGATTTCGAGGTCATCGAGGGCAACCCGGCGATCCCCGGCGAATGGCAGAAATCGATCAACGGTTGCGACGCGGTGATTCACCTGGCCGGGGCCGGCGTCGTCGACAAACGCTGGACGGCCGCGTACAAGAAGTTGCTTGTTGACAGTCGTATCGACAGCACGTATCAGGTGGTGCAGGCCATCGAAGGAGCTGACCGCCGGCCAGACGTGCTGATCAATGCCTCGGCCGTGGGGTATTACGGCGACAGCGGTGACAGCCCGCTCGATGAGACCGCCCAATCGGGCAACGACTTTCTGGCCAACCTGGCCATGCAATGGGAGCAGCAGGCTTTGCGGGCTCAAGAGCATGGTGTGCGCGTGGTGATGCTCCGCATCGCCGCGGTGCTCGACGAGGGAGGCGGAGCGCTGGCGAAGATGGCTCCATTGTTCCGCTTCATGCTCGGCGGCCCGTTCGGATCCGGGCGCCAGTACATGCCCTGGATTCACTGGCGCGACGTGGTGGGGCTGATCGACTTGGCGCTGAAGGATGCGCAACTCTCCGGGCCGATTAACGTCGCCGCGCCCGAGGCGGTGACGAGTCGAGAGTTTGCCCGCATATTCGGTGCAGTGCTGCGTCGGCCGGCCTGGTTGCGCATGCCCGGATTCGCCATGCGGATCGCGATCGGCGAACTGGCCAGGTATGCAATCATGAGCCAGCGCGTTCGACCGGCTCAGGCCGAGCGCCGCGGGTATCAATTCGTGCATCCCGAGCTTCGCGGGGCGTTGGAGTCGCTTCTGCGCCCGGGACCTGGTGGTGCATCAACGACGACGGCGAACCCGGGGAATCCCGCATCGCCTATGTCGGTCTCCACCACCGCCGGCAGTGCGGCGACGATCAGTCATTCAGCAAAGCCGGTGGTGCCGCCGATCGCGGTGCGCCTGCTCGTGATCGACGTTGATGGCACACTTCTGCGCTCCGACGGGCGTCTCAGCCAGGGCGTGATCCAGGCCTGCCGGGCCGCTGTGCGGGCGGGATGCGTGGTGGTGCTGGCCACGGCCCGAGGTCCGCGCATGACCAACTGGATCACGCGAACGCTCGGCATCACCGCGCCCACGATCAACTACAACGGCGCGGTCATCTGGAATCCACAGCAGAACACGCCGCTGTTTCATCAGACGTTGTCACCGCAGATCGCGCAGCGCATCGTCGCGCTGGCCAGATCGACCTCCCCGCGGATTATGGTGGCGGTGGAGCGACTTGACCGGTGGTACACCGACCGGATCGATCCTCAGTTCGAGCAACTGGCCGAGCCGGACGCCATCGGACCATTGGATGCGTATCTGTCGGCGCCGGTGACCCGACTGACGCTGCTGGGGGCGCTGGGGGAAGTTGAGCCGGTCCTGGGCAAGATCCGCGAGTCTCTCTGGCAGAGCCGCGACATTGCGCTGTTCCATCCCGATCCACAGGTTATCCAGATCACCCATCCCATGGCGGACAAGGCGATCGCGTTACAGCGAGTCGCCAGCCGAATGACCGCCACCCAAGAAGAAGTGATGGTCATCGGTGATGCGCACAACGATCTGGGCATGATGGAATGGGCCGGCTTTGCGGTGGCCGTCGGCAACGCAACCGAGGAGGTCAAGCAGCTGGCCGATGCCGTTGTTCCCAGCAACGACGATCTCGGCGTGGCCAGGGCAATCGACCGCTACGTGCTCGCCCGTCGACCGCTGTAAGGCCTCGACCACTGGTCGCGGCCTTCCACCGTCCACTCCCCGTTGATCTCGGCGCGGTACACTGCGCCGCTGGTCTAGTGCGAGGAGATTGCATGCCCAAGATCTGGCTCAACGGTAAATTGGTGGATCAGGATCAGGCCAAGCTGTCCGTGTTCGACCACGGGTTGCTGTACGGCGACGGCTGCTTTGAGGGCATCCGTGCCTACGGCGGGCGAATCTTCAAGCTCGCCTCGCATCTGCGGCGCATGTACCAGTCGGCCGAGAGGATTCGCCTGACGCCGCCGTGTTCGTCCGACGAGATCGCCGAGGCGATCCGTGAGACGCTGAGCGCCAACGACCTGATCGATGCCTACATCCGTTTGGTCTTCACTCGCGGCGTCGGGACGTTGGGCCTGCATCCATTCCGCTGCCCGAGTCCATCGGTCTTTATCATCGCCGACACGATCGAGCTCTATCCGCCTGAGCTCTATGAGAACGGCCTGGAGGTCATCGTGGCCAAGCGCCGGCGGATTCCGATCGAGTGCCTCGATCCCGCGACCAAGAGCCTCAACTATCTCAATAACATCCTGGCCAAGATCGAAGCGATCGACGCGGACGTGCTGGAAGCGATCATGCTCAACACCGACGGGTATGTGAGCGAGTGCACCGGCGACAACATCTTCACCGTGACCGATGGCCAGATCGCGACACCTCCCGCCGAAGCGGGCATCCTGCACGGGATCACCCGGCAGTTTGTGGTTCAAGAGCTCGCGCCGCACCTGGGCTACAACGTGCAGCAGCGGATGATGACGATGGATGACGTCCTTGCGGCCGATGAGGTGTTCCTGACCGGTACGGCTGCGGAGATCATCGGTGTCGGAAAGATCGACGGGCAGGCCATCGGCTCGGAGACGGTTGGGGCGGTGACCAGAGCGCTGGTGGCAGAGTTCCGCAAGCGCGTCAGCCATAATGCCCCGGAGGACTGAGTTTACCGACGGGTCACCGACCCGCGCGACGTAACGCCACAGGTCTGTGCGCCGAGCCCTTTCATGCGCTGTAAGAACTGCGATTACGCGTTGTGGAACCTCAAGGCCCGGCTATGCCCGGAGTGCGGTATACCCTTTCGGCCCAGCGAACACGAGTTTGCGCCCGGGAAGATCCAATTTCGCTGCCCGCATTGTGAGCAGAAGTATTTTGGCACCAGCGATCGAGGGCACCTAGAGCCAAGTCATTTCGACTGTTCCAATTGCGGCAACCGAATCCACATGGACGAAATGATTGTCGCCCCTGCCGAGGGAATCACTGAGCAACAGGCGGCAGTCGATCGGATGCCGTGGCTGGAGCGAGGCGAGGGCGGAGTTTTCAAGGCGTGGTTCGCGACGATCAAATGGGCCATGATCGAGCCGCACCGGGTCATCCGCGCAACCCCAGCGGATACATCAATCGGTCGCGCATGGTTCTTTGGACTCATCACGGCAGCGTTGTTCCTCTCGATTGGCTTTTATCTTCCCATTCTCGTGTACGGGGCAGCCGTTTCGTTTGGTCCGGGCCAGAGCGGGGTGGGTGGTATGTGGTTTTCCATCGGCGGATTCACGACACTTATCGTCGGCATCATCGGTCTGGGGTTGTACCTTCTCGTCTGGGCCGGGATAGCGCACGGTATTCTGCGTATCACCGGCAAGACCGCGCATACATTCCGAAGAACGT
>JAPUKX010000219.1 GCA_027295435.1 Planctomycetota bacterium
GTCAGCCTACATCCACAGTCTGAATGCCGACGAACTCAGCTTCCAACTGCGGCTCACCGTCCTCCAGGAGCATTTCGATAACTTCTCGAAGATTCTTGTTCAGCTCATCGAGTGTTTCGCCTTGAGAATGCGCCCCCGGAAACCCAGGTACAGAGCCAACATACAGACCCGTATCCGGGCACCGTTCGACAACCGCTGTGAACCTCTTCATGGATGAATGTCTCCAGAACGCAGCAACCAGATGAAAATCAGTCTGCCCACAGTCTAGGCCGTCAACTGATCCTCTACCGGCCCACGATATGGGGGTGCCTGAGACGGGGCTACACTACGGAACAATGGCGACCCTGTTCGAGCATGAAGTTGCAGTGGGCTACGCCCGGGTGGCGGTGGAGCGCGGCGTGGATCGCTTCCCGGATGGTCTCACCTACGCGATTCCCGAGGCGCTTCGCGGCCTGGCGGTGGGCGAGCGGGTCATCGTGCCACTGGGACGATCGAACATACCCACGGCCGGATATGTCATTGAGCGCTGCGATGTGACCGATCTCGACCCGCAGACGATCAAGCCGATCGCCCGGCGCGACCACACAGGCTTGGCGCTACCCGGCCAATTGCTGGCCCTGGCCAGATGGATCAGCAGCTACTACTGCTCGCCGATGGGGATGACGCTGGGGGCGATGATCCCGGCCGCGGTCAAACGGCGGGTCGGCATGGTCAGCCGCACGATGATTGACCTGGCGGCGTCTGCTGGGCCGAGGGCTAAACTATCGCCGAAGCAGAGACAGGTGGTGGACGTACTCTCGGCTCTGGCGCCGGACAAGCGTCCTGTGGAGCTGCGGGCGCTGGCTAGGCTGGCCGGCCTGGGCACAACCTCCCCGATCACACGCCTGGTTAACCACAGCGTGCTCGTAGCCAGCACGCGTAGCGCGATCGAAGCGGCGTGGGTGCAGCAGGCGGTCGATACCACGGTCCCGCAAGCGCTCACCGGCCCCCAAGAGATCATCATCAAGCGGATCGGCGATGCGCTCAATGGTGGGTTCTCGGCTCATCTGCTGTTCGGTGTGACCGCTTCGGGCAAGACGGAGGTGTACATTCGGCTCATCGAACGAGTCGTCGCCGCGGGAAAGATCGCACTGATGTTGGTACCGGAGATCGCCTTGACCCCGCAGACCGGGGGGCGATTGATCGGGCGATTTCCCAACCATCGGGTCGCGGTTCTGCACTCCGGGCTGGCCGCGGCCCAACGCCACCAACAATGGGCGCTGGTCGCCAACGGCACCGTCGACATCGTGCTGGGGGCTCGCTCGGCGGTCTTCGCGCCCATTGGCGACGGCCGGCTTGGGATTGTCATCGTCGATGAAGAGCACGACAGCTCCTACAAACAAGATCAATTGCCGCGCTACCACGGCCGGGACGTGGCCATCCGCCGGGCTCAACTGGCCGGTTGCCCCGTGCTGCTGGGCAGCGCCACCCCATCCCTGGAAAGCTGGCACAACGCCGCCGCCGACGGCAGCTACATGCTCCACCGCCTCAACGAGCGAGTACCAGGCATGTGCCAGCCGAAGGTGCAGATCGTTGACTTCGTCGAGGAGCGCAAGAAGCGCCGTGACCACCGCGTACATTTGCTGGGCCCGCAACTGGAGACCGCGATCGGGCGGACCCTTGACCGCGGCGGCCAGGTATTGCTGCTGCTGAACCGCCGCGGCTGGGCCAACTACATCGCCTGCCCCGATCATCGTTGCGGCTGGATGCTGGGCTGCGACTATTGTGACACGACCGTGGTCTACCACCTCGATCGCCGACTGCCCACCGGCGGCTTCGTGCGGTGCCACCATTGCGAAGCCGAACAGCGCCTGCCCGAGACCTGTCCGGTCTGCGGCAATCGAATCAGCACCTTCGGCCTGGGCACGCAGCGCGTCGAAGAGGAGTTGGCCCGCAAGTTCGCACAGTTGGTCGAGGGCGAGACGATGCTTCGCGTGGACTCCGACTCCATGCACGGAGCGCGAGACCTTCACGATGCGCTGCGACGATTCGGCTCCGGCGAGCTTCGCCTGCTGCTGGGCACGCAGATGATCGCCAAGGGGTTGGATTTCCCCGAGGTTCAACTGGTGGGTGTCATCAATGCGGACACCGCGATCCATCTGCCGGACTTCCGGGCAACCGAACGGACATTCCAACTGGTCAGCCAGGTGGCCGGACGGTGCGGTCGCAGCGCGACGCCGGGCCGGGTGATCGTGCAGACCTTCCAGCCACAGGCGGAGGCAATCCGCCTGGCCGCGAGTCACGATTACGAAGCCTTCGCCGCCGGCGAGCTGGCCGGCCGCAAGCGTTGCCGGCTGCCGCCGTTTAGCCGCATGGTGAGGATTGTGGCGCGTGATTCCGATTTCACACACTGCGTGAGCATGGCCCGGCGGCTCGACGGACAGCTGCGCGAACTGGCCGACGAATCAATACGTGTCCGCGGCCCCGCTCCATGCCCGATCGCACGGATCGCCGGCAAACACCGTCAGCAGATCGAGCTGCTGGCCGAGACGCCGCAGCCCTTGCAACGGCTTCTCGCCGCAGCCCGCAACGAGGGACTCATCAAGCCGGGAGCGTCGATGGTGGTCGATGTGGATCCCATCTCCCTGCTCTGATCAACCCGAAGGACTCACCGCAGAGCCGCGGATGAATCTCCGC
>JAPUKX010000022.1 GCA_027295435.1 Planctomycetota bacterium
TAGGCGAGGTGATCCTGGGTCAGATGCAGGGACGGACGAAGGCCGATGAAATCACGATGTTCAAGTCACTTGGACTGGCGACCGAGGATCTGGCGGCGGCCCACTTTGTGTATAGCAGCGCAACTGATCGACAGATCGGTACAGCCATACCGATCGGAGGGCAGCGCCATGAGACCAGTTGACGCGATTCCACTTGATGAGATTCGAAGCGCCAGGAAGCGGATCGTGGGTTTCGCCATTCGAACGCCGCTCGTTCGGTTGAACGTCGAAAACTCTCCGGCTGAGATCTATCTGAAGCTGGAGAATCTTCAGCCGATCGGTTCATTCAAGGTGCGGGGCGCGGCGAACGCGATGCGCCTGTGCACTGTTGATGAACTGGCCAACGGCGTGTATACGGCGAGCGCCGGCAACATGGCTCAAGGTGTGGCCTTCGTCGCGCGTCGGCTTGGCGTACGCTGCAGTGCCATCGTCCCCGACCACGCGCCCGAGACGAAGCTCAGTGCCATCGATCGGCTTGGGGCTGAGGTCGTGAGGGTTCCTTTCGACGACTGGTGGTCGGTCATTGTGACGCACCGGTTCGAGGGCCTCTGCGGCCGGTTCATTCATCCCGTAACCGACCCAGCCGTGATTGCAGGCAATGGAACCATCGGGTTGGAGATCCTTGAGGACCTGCCGGATGTTGATGCGATCGTGATCCCTTACGGCGGAGGTGGGTTGAGTTGCGGGATTGCGTCGGCGGTGCGCGCTCTCAAACCGGATACGAAAGTCTATGCCGCGGAAATTGAGACCGCGGCGCCGCTCGCCGCGTCGCTGGCCGCCGGTGAGCCGCGGGAGATCCAATACACACCAAGCTTCGTCGATGGAATCGGCGGCAAGAGCGTCCTCGCCCAGATGTGGCCCTTGGTGCAGGACCTGGTCGATGGCTCGCTCGTCGTTTCGCTCTTGCAGACCGCGGGGGCAATTCGGCTCCTCGCCGCCCGCAACCACATCATTGCCGAAGGCGCCGGTGCAACGTCGGTGGCTGCGGCCCTGGCCGGCCTGGCGGGTGGGAAGAAGATTGTGAGCGTGGTGTCGGGAGGGAATATCGATGCCGCCACGCTCTGTACCATTCTGAATGAGAAGATGCCTAAGTGCGTCGAGTCGTAGAGCTGTCCGAGCAGGGGACCGAGCGTGACCGAGATCAAGAGACCAACTGTCGCCGAATGCGAAGCCGCGGCCGAGCGTTTACGGAATATCGTGGTCCGGTCGCCCCTTGTGCCGCTGCACTTCTATAACGGCTCCACCGACATCTTGCTCAAGCCTGAGATCCACCAGGTCGTGGGTTCGTTCAAGATCCGCGGCGTGTTCAATGCCGTTGCCTGCCTCCATGATGACGAGCGTCAGAATGGCCTCAGCACCGTCAGCGCCGGAAATACCGCCCAAGCGCTGGCGTGGGTCGGCAGGCATTTCGGGGTTCCGGCCCGCAGTATCATGCCCCAAAGCGCACCGGCGAGCAAAGTCGAAGCCGTCCGAGCCTACGGAGGGATCCCCATCCTGGTGCCGACCGAGGAAGTGTTCCGTTTTCTGCGGGAGCACGCCTGGGAAGAGGAGCCATACGCGTTCATTCACCCCTGGACGAATCGGGACGTGATGATCGGGCACGGCACGATGGGGCTGGAGATCATTGCGGACTGTCCCGAGGTCGATAGCGTCTACATTCCGGTGGGAGGCGGCGGGCTCATCGCGGGTCTGGGCAGTGCCCTCAAGGCACTCAAGCCATCCATTCGGGTCATTGCGGTTGAGCCGCAGCGGTGCCCCTCCTTCTATGCCAGCAGAGCCGCGGGGAAGCCGACCACCGTCGAGTGCAACACGATCTGCGACGGCGTTGCGGTTCCCTACATCACGCAAGAGATGTACCCATTGATCGACGGCCTCGCGGATGATGCGGTGCTCGTGCCGGAAGACGCTGTGCGGTCGGCGATCGAACGGCTGGCCTCTCGAAATAAGATCGTGGCGGAAGGGTCGGGGGCATTGGCCACGGCCGCCGCGCTCGCGACCCCGCAAGATCAGCGCGGGCGAACCGTCTGTATCGTGACCGGAGGCAGCATCGACATGGAGAAGCTGACGGCGATTCTGAGCGACGCTCCCTTGAGCTAGGGTCCTCTCTCTTCGGTCGCCGAAGTGGCCACGCCAGCATGACCTTGCCCCTCTTGAATCCTGTTCCTGCGAGCGAACTCATGAAGCCTTTGATGCCATTCCTGTCCTTGCTCATCGTGGCCAGCCTGGGCTCCGAACGAGTCGCGGCTGGCGAGCCCGAGTCCCGGCTTCGGTTTGGGCTCTCGTTTCCTGAGGAGCGCAGTCAGGCGCCCTTGGATGGCCGGATGCTGCTGGTGATTTCGACGAACGTTGACCAGGAGCCGCGCTTCCAGATCAACGACGGGCCCGAGACGCAGTTGATCTTCGGGATTGACGTGGACGGTCTGGAACCGGGACAGCAGGCCTTGATCGACCAGACCGTGTTTGGGTACCCGCTCAAGAGCTTGGCGGAGATTCCCTCGGGCGATTACTGGGTTCAGGGTCTGCTTCACCGCTACGAGACCTTTCATCGCTCAGACGGCCATACCGTCAAGCTGCCCATGGATCGCGGCGAAGGGCAGCGATGGAACCGGGCGCCCGGCAACCTGTACAGCGCGCCCC
>JAPUKX010000220.1 GCA_027295435.1 Planctomycetota bacterium
CCACTACGGCACTCTCCAACAAGTCTGGCACCGACACAACCGCCAGAGATTTGAGTCACGAGCAGACATCGGTGTGATAATCAGAGCGTGTAGATCATGTGCGCTGGGTTGGGCTTCGACGGTCCCCGTCCACGGCAGCTCATAGCCATAAGCAGACTTGGGCGAGCCAAGACCAACTACCAACCAAGCCGTGCTTTATGGATGCGCGCGCCTGGTAGCGTTTCGCCGTCTTCGCCCGCTTCATCGCGCCCGATCGTACTCCGACACGCGGACGCCCCTTACGGCCCGTCGCTTCGATGAAGTTTGAATGGGGATTGGGTTTGATCGACGGTAGGCCCGCCGACAAGGCGCGCGATCGTCTGTGGCGTGGCTCGGCTTGCGAGCGGTTGGTCCGAAGTTCCCCAAGATCAAAGACGAAGTCGTTTGATTCGAGGGGAACTTCGGTCTCGTCGAGGATATCATGGGCGTGGGGAACTCCGGCCGAAACGCTCCTGCACCGCCGGCACCGAGTACATGGTGGGCACGATGCGGAGCGGGTTGCCCTCGGATTTAGCGACCAGCTCGCCGTCCAGCGCCGGAAGTCCGCGGGAGAAGTCGTGGGCTTCCCGGTTGATGCGGCCGCGCGTCTCACGGATCAAACGGATCAGCCTGTTGCGGACGATCTCGACGCGCCCCGGGCCGATGGCTCGTTCACTCGTCGCATGCGGCAAGGTACCAGTCGAGGATGCCGGCGCCGGACATGAAATGGGTGTCGTCCCGCGCCTGCAACAGGTCGAGGATCCGGGCGACGTAGCCGATGCGGTGCGGCACCCCGCTCAGATGCGGATGCAGGGGAAGGGTCAGCACCCGCGGCTCGCCGGCTTCCGCGATCTCGGCCTCGAAGGTTGCGACCGTGTCGCGCACCCGTTGCAGCATCTCCGGTGAGGAATGCTTTTCGACCGCGTAGACGACGCTGTCGTTAAGATCCAGGCTGTAGGGCACCGCGACCATCGGTCCGTGCTTGGTCTCGAGCCGGCAGGGCAGGTCGTCGACCACCCACTCGCAGACGTACTCGATACCGGCGGCCTTCAACAAATCCGGGGTGTCGAAGGTCTCGGCGAGGCCCGGGCCCAGCCAGCCGCGCGGCGGCGCCCCGGTGAAGCCGGCGATCTTGTCGAGGGCCAGTTGGATCAGTTCCGCCTCCTGGCTTTCGCCGCCTACCGAGCGCTGGTGGATGCCGTGGCCCATGAACTCCCAGCCGGCGTCCAGGACCGCCTGGGCCAAGCTAGGATAGACGTCGATGACCCCGGCGTTGATGCTCGCGGTTACCGGCAGGCCGCGTTCGGAGAGCAGCTTGATCAGCCGCGGCATGCCGCAGCGGTTGCCGTACTCGCCCCAGCTGAAATTGGGCACGTCGGGCACCCGGCCGCGACCCTGCGGCGGCGTCATCACCAGCCGCGGAATCGGCTGATCGAACTGCCAGTGCTCGATGTTGACGACCACATGGACAATCAGCGGCTTGCCATCGGGCGGTGCCAGCTTCGGGCGCTCGCTTGGCAGACGATAGGGGATCCGCGGATTCGATTGCATGGCTGTCTCCCTCGCTGCGGCATGCGCGCGACCTCACGTCGCTCCATAGGCGCGGCGCGGCGGCGTGCCAGGGTATCCGGGTTGCGCTCGATACCGAGGCCTGGGCCCGGCGACGCGCACCGATCCGTGTACAGGCGTTCCCTGGCACGACTCCCCACTAGTAGCGCGACACAGAGATTTTGACGGTTTGGTCCGGGATTCCCCAGATGGCTCCTCCCAATCGCCGACAAACGTAGCACGAAGGGCCTCTCGGAGCGAGGCCGGCCCCATACTGGAACCATAGATCACGATCTGCCCTTTATTGGGCTGATTTGCCGATGGGAAACCCTGCCAGTGGTCATTTTGTGCGCTGAGAACGTGCCCACGCCTGCGCAGCACACACCTGTCCTGTCGGGTGATCTGGATGCTACTGGATGGGCGCTGTCATGGCGGCAAAGGGGCTGGCCGCAGCCCGTCAATCAAGCGCAGGATCTCGGCGAACAGAGGTCTTGAGATGGCGACCTCAGCCATCCGGAAAGTGATGTAGCGACCGTGGCCCATGACCTTGGCGCCGATCTTGATGAGTTTTTCCCGCAAAGTGACCAGTGTGCCACGGCCTCGGGCAAGGAAAGCGTTCGCAGGAAGTTGCCTAGGTTGTAGGCCAAGGCGTGCAGCTGAAGACGCACCTCGTTGTTGCGAAAGCCGATAGCGCCTATGCTGTACTCATTGCTTCGATCAGCGGGCCGATGCCCATGATGTTCATGACGCGTTCGAGATTGTAGGCCAGCACGTGCAGGGCCATTTCGGTGCCGACCCGTTTCAGCGTCTTCATCTGGAAGTGCGTTGATCCTATCCAGAACTTGATTATCCCAAAGGAATGCTCGACGGTTTCGCGCCGCTGGCGCATCTTCTCCGGATGCTCGTCGAGCCGTTGCTGGACGGCCTCGAGGACGTGTTCGTGCTCCCAGCGGGTAATCCGGCGCTCCTTGGCCGTGGCGCAGTCCACCTTGATGGCGCAGCTCTGGCAGGCAGTGGTCCCGTAGCGGCGCAAGTTCAGTCC
>JAPUKX010000221.1 GCA_027295435.1 Planctomycetota bacterium
GCCGAAGATCACCCCGTCGGTCTCGTAGAGCCGAATGTCGACCAAGCCGATCGTCAGACCCGAGGCATCGCCTTCCGTAAACCCGCCGAGGAAGCCCAGCGCATAGGTCACCACCGTGCTCTGCTCGCCGTCCGCGCCGCCGTCCTTGACCACGCCAAACACACCCGAGAAGTCCGCCGCCGACGCGTCCATGTCGCTGGCCGCGCCCATCGTCTCCGCATCTTGCGTCGCCAGCACCACCGCGGACTCGTTCGCAACCGTCACCTCCACGCTCGGCACGTCGTCGATGATGCTGATCGTGATCGTCGACGTGTTGGTATTGCCCACGCCATCCGTCACCGTGTAGGTGAAGACGTCCGTCTGCCCGTCGATCGCGGTCCCCTGGCTGGAGTGGTCAAGTGAAGTCGTCGTCAGTGTGTAGGTGTAGCTCCCGTCCGAGTTCACCTGCAGCGTGCCAAACGTTCCGGCAACCAAGGCCCCCACGTCACCCGAAACCTCGCCAACGTTCCCCGCAGCAACACCGGACACCGACACACCGTCCGGATCCGTGAAGGTCAGCGTCCCCGTCACCGTCTCGTCCGGGCTCGTCGGATCGCTCCCTTCGACCGAGCCGGTCGCAAGATCGTCACCATCCGGAAGCGGATTCGTATCCAGAGCCGCCTCGTTAACCGTGTTGGTCTCCGGCGTGACCATCGGCGTGCTGGAGCCCACCGTGATCGTCAGCGTCGTCGTCGAGGTGTCCCCGTCACCGTCCGTGATCGTGTAGGTGAAGGTGTCCGTCCCCGAGACGTTCGCATTCGCCGTGTAGCTGTAGTCGCCATTCGCCAGCAGCGTCAGCGTCCCCAACGATCCAGGGACCGGCGCACTGACGTTACCCGAGACCTCGCCAACGTCACCCGCCGCAACACCCGTCACAGAGGCGCCGTCCGTCCCCACGGTATCCATACCGGCCGCGCCGGACGTCGCGTCCCGGCGCCCGTGACCACATTGCCCGTCTCCGTCCCGCCGGCGGCCGCAGAGTCCGTGTCAGCAAGTGCCACCGGCCCGTCGTCCTCGAAGGAGATCGAAATCGAGCCGGAGGAGGTGGTGCTGTTGCCGTCGTTGTCCACCACCGTCACGAAGAAGGAGGCTTCCGCGTCCGCGTCGTCGGGATTGTTCGTGCCGTCGGCGTTGGCGAGAGGCTGGTACTGAGAGATCCACAGGATGTCGTCGGAGGAGTCCGCCGGGTCGGCTCCGCGGTCGAGATAGAAGCCGATGGCCACGTCCCCGGCCGGGTCGATGTCGCCTTCGCCCGAGCCGGAGCCCTCGCGGCCGACGATCACGCCGTCTTCTTGGACGAACAGGAAGATCCGGTTGCCGTCGAGCGTGAACAGCTGCGTCGGGCGCTGGTCCAGCGAGCCGCCGTCGCCGTCCGTCAGGATCACCTCCGCGATGCCGTCCTTGCCGGCGTCGTAACTCACCAGCGGGACGCCGTCAGTCTCCAGCGGCTTCATCGCCCCCTCGATCGGAGTCCCCAGAGCCAGGAGCACCGCCGGCAGAGTGTTCACCTCGACGTCGTCGTCGTTGTTGTCCTCACCCCCATCCGCAACACCGCCGGTCTGCAGACCCGAAGACTCGTCGATCGAGATAGCGAACTCACCGATGTCGATCGTCGGCACGTCGTCCGCGATCTCGATCACGAACTCTTGCGTGCTGGTGTCGTGGTCGCCGTCGGTCACGGTGTAGTGGACCGAGAAACTGGCCGGATCGCCCTCGATGTTCTCGATCCCCTGGAACTGCACGAACCAGATGTCGGCCTCGGCCTCGTTGTTGTCACCGGAAAGGGTGAAGGCCTCGGAATTGTCGAGCGCGACCGCGAAGACCAGGTCGTCGGTCACGGGCTCATCGCCGAGCAGCGCGGCGAAATTGGCCTGGGCATCGGCCAAGTCCGCGCCGGCGATGCCGAGCACCAGGAAGCCCTCAAGCTCACCCGGGAAGCTGAACAGGAAGACGCTCTGGCCGTCGGAGCTCCGGTTGATCCCGCTATCGGCGACATGGCCGCCGGCGAAGGCATTGCCATCGGCGTCGGTCAGGGTAACCCCGCCCCAGGTCTCCGTTCCCTGGCCCTCGCCGCCCTCGACCGTGAACGGCATGTCCTTGCCGTAGTCGAAGAAGATGGTGTCCATGGCCTGACCGCAGCTTTCGAGCTCCAACGCAGCCAGGGCTTCAAGGATCTGCGGCGGCAATTCCTCCACTTCGTCGGCCCCGTCTTCGTCGGACTCGTCGTAGGAGATCATGTCGTCGCCGAATGTGCCCTCGCTGCCCTCGACCCGTGCATTGGGGCCGTCGTCCTCGATCGTGAGCGTCGCCGTCGCGTCCGCCGTGCCGTCTGGCCCGGTCACCGTGTAGTCGATCGCCAGCTCAAGCGAATCATCCGGGTCGGTCGTGTCCGAGTGGTCGATCTGCTGGAATTGGACATAGGGGCACCTCGAAAAATCCCGAGGCCGGAATTTGCTCGTGACGCCCTGATTCGATGGTGTAGAATCTGAAGACATCACGCAAGTTTCGGGGGAATCGGCCGTGGGCCAGCTGGGTTTTTTTGACATCGCGAAGCGTTATGAGGCGCTGGACGCCAAGAACGATCCGCTGGTGAAGATCGACGCGTTGGTGCCCTGGGAAGAGTTCCGGGCGCGTCTTGAGGCGGTTTGGCGTACGCCGGATGCGGCGCGCAAGTCCGCGGCGGGGCGCAAGCCGTGGGATGCCCTGGTGATGTTCAAGGCGATCGTTCTCTGCGAGCTCTACAATCTGTCGGACGATCAGGTCGAGTATCAGCTGCGCGACCGCTTGTCGTTCATAAGGTTCTTGGGCCTGGGGCTTGAGGACAGGGTCCCCGATGCCACGACCGTGTGGCTCTATCGCGAACAGCTGGCCCAGGCGGGCGAGGTCGAGGCCCTGTTCGCGGCCTTCAACGGCCATCTGGAGACGCGTGGCTATCTGGCGATGGGCGGCCAGATCATCGATGCCTCGATCGTGCCGGTGCCCAAGCAGCGCAACAGTCGCGAGGAGAACGCGACGATCAAGGCGGGCGAGACGCCGGAAGCCTGGGAAGACCAGCCCGCCAAGCGGTCGCAGAAGGATACCGACGCCCGCTGGACCAAGAAGCACGGCAAGAGCCACTACGGCTACAAGAACCATGTCAACGTGGACCGCCGACACAAGCTGGTGCGGCGTTATCAGGTGAGCGACGCCGCCGTGCACGACAGCCAGGTCGTCGAGGAGATCCTGGATGCGGACAACACGGCCTCGGATGTGTGGGCGGACAGCGCCTATCGCTCGGCCGAGATCGAGGCAAAGCTGAAGGAAAAGGGCCTCAAGAGCCGGGTCCACCGCAAGGGCCAACGCAACACGCCGCTGAGCGCGCGCGAGAAGCAGGGCAACAAGACCCGCTCGAAGGTTCGGGCGCGGGTTGAGCACGTGTTCGGCGCCCAGAGCAACGACATGGGCGGGACTTTGGTGCGCAGCATCGGGCTGGTGCGCGCCAGGGCACGCGTCGGCCTGAAAAACCTCGCCTACAACATGCGCCGCCTGGTGCAGCTGGAGCGCCTCGCAACGGCGCCAAGGTGACGGCGTTCAGGGGAGGAGTCTGCCTGAAGCTCGAAATCACAGGAAAATAATCATAACAAGGCGCCGCCAGCGCCCCAAGCGCCCGTCGCCCGGCCCGCTCGGAGGCCACGCGACCGTCCCGCGCACGAAACTTCACGTCAGACAGGCCATTTTTCGAGGTGCCCTGGTGCCGCTCAAGGAAGCTCATAGGTCCGGTGGGCATGGCTGGGACCGGGAGCGGCGGCGCGCCTACGCCAACCATTTGAACTATTCGCACCATTTGATCGCGGTGGAGAAGAGCACGAACCGAAATGTCAAGAACGACCGCGACCCCGATGGGTATCTTCCACAGGTGATGTCGTATCGGTGCGAGTACGTTGAGATCTGGATCAGAATCAAGCACGCCTGGAACCTGAATATGGACCAGGACGAAATCGACGCCATCAACGCGGTCCTGGCGGGCTGCTAACCCGAAGTATTCATGACTTCCATCGGATTTGATCGAGGCGAGCGGTAGCGGCCGGGTTGACGGCGGTTTTCGAAGTGGATT
>JAPUKX010000222.1 GCA_027295435.1 Planctomycetota bacterium
GCACCATTCGGTCGCCAACCAGCGGCATGTGGGCGTACGACACGTTGGAGCCGGTCTCTAAGTCGGCAACGAAGTTTGGATCCCAGTAGACATCGTTGGCCGGGTCGTAGGCGTTGTAGTCGTAGTCCTTGTACTGCTCCACGGCCGGGTTGCGCTCGAAGGTCGAGATGAAGATGTGGGAGTTGAAGTAATTCTGCGACAGCATGGCGGAGTACAGATTCGCCGTCGTGTTCAGGCTGGAATCTTCGGGGCCGGTGCCGTCCATATCGCCCAGGATTGGGTCCGGACGACGATCAATAAGGCCTGGGACTGCGTAGCGGCCTTTGTTATCGTTAGCGAAGGCAATCCATGCCTGATGGATCTCCTTGAGCTGCGCGATGTCATTCATGAAGAGCCGGTCTCGACGGTATCGATTTGCGAGCGGCAGCGCGATCGCGAAGAGGATCACGACACACAGCAGCGCCGCGATGACGCTCAGCCGTGAGATACCGTGATGGACTGGGCGAGCCAAGAGTCCACTCCTTTGGGTTGAATAGAAATCCAGGCAAGAGGCCCCCGCCGGAGCCGGGGGCTGAGGGATGAGAACACAATGGTACCCGCCTCAATCGTGCTGGATGATCGGGCCGTCCGGGGTCATTTCCTTGGTGAAGGTAAGGATGGCGTCGGAGCCAGCTTCACCCTCTTCCATGGCGAAAATGTTGTCGGGATAGCGCTGGCCGCCTCGGTCATAGGACAGGCCGGAGGGCGTAAATGAGTCAATGAACTCGACGTGCCCGTCACCGAAAACGATGTGGCCGGCCCACCGCCCGTCGCGCCCGTAGGTGTATGAATTCGGATCGTCAACGCCCGCTTTGGGGCCACGATTACCGAGGATCGGCGTGCGCGAGTCGGCGGTGAAACGCCAGGACCGCTTGAATCGCTCGCCGAACAGCGGCACGTGGGCAAACGAAGTATTTGATTCGACCTCCAGGTCGGCGACGAAAGTCGGGTCCCAGTAGACGCCTCCGGCAGGGTAATACGCAGCGAAGTCGTAGTCCTCGTCCCGCCAGACGTTGGGGTTGTATTCATTTCCCGAAATAAGCTGCCCAGGCACGGTGTAGTGCTGGGCGAGCATGGCGGAGAAGAGATTGGCCGTGGTGTCGTCGCTGCGGTCACGGCTGCGGGCGAGGTCGCTTGGAACAATGAACCGGCCGTCGCCCGTCTGGGCGGACACGGCCATGGATTGAAACACAGCCCGCAGGTATTCCTTATCCAGATAGGAAGAGACGGTCCCGGGCAGAGCAGTGCCGGCACCGGTCATCGCCTTGTTCAGCGCGGTCAGCATGAACATCGCAAGCACGAGCATGCACACGACCGACACCAGCAAGCCGATGAGCGAAAAACCGAATGTCGTCCGGGAAGTCATCCAGAAGATCATAGCCGCCCAGGAAGATGCGCGCGCTACCCACACGGCTATTCGTCCGCGGCTGCGCACGGCAGATGCGCCGCTGAGGCGGACCTTCCTCGTCCCGACAAGTCGGGACTCGTCAGGTCCGGCTTGGGGGATTCGTTCACCTCGGTTGGGGGCCGGGTTGGGGAAGCGCCTTGAGCGCATCGTCCTCGTCGAGCCGGCGACGGGCAATCTGCTCCAACAGGTCATGCAGGGGTGTGATGTGAGGACTGATCCCGGTGACACGACTCTGCCACCGCCCCTGGGGCCAGCTCAGCTTGATGCGGTAAGAGCGCTTCGCATCGGCCGCGCTGGAGGTTGATGCAGGCGCGGCGTGGAACCATCCGTGCTGCTGGAGCAGACTTCGTAACTGTTCGATCTCCTGAGCGGTCATCTGCCCGGTCCAAGTCACCCTGCGGCTACGGGCATCGGTTCCCCCGCCGAAGCCGATCGTGCCATCCGGTTGCACTCGATAGAGCACCGCCAGGTGGCCTTCACCGCGAACCAACATCTCCAAGGCAATCCCTCCGGTGCCCCAGAGCGGCTCGGCCGCACCCGACCGCGCGCAGCCGGGGAGCATGCTCGCCGCGAGCAGCGCCGGCAACAGATGGGCCACGCAGCAGCGACGACGATCGTTCACGGCCGGCGATACCTGGCATAGGGATCGGGGCCGAAGTCGTATCGCCGCGGGATGACGCGAGCCCGATCGTCCGGTAGATCGCCGGCCCACGCCAGCTCGGCGAGACGGCGAACAAAACGCACCATCGCCGCGTCGGGCTGCTCATCATCGTCACATCGGCGCACATGGCACCACCGATCACCTCCGCCGGTAAAGATCGCCACATACACCGTCTGTCGGGGTTCGGGTTCAACCAGGTTGACGTTGAGAGGAGTATCGGCGTCGGCCGAGTCGGCCAAGCCAAGGTGTTGAGCCAGCGACCAAAGCTCGGCGAGCCGGCGGCGGCTCAGAATGCGACGCCTCGGCGGGAGCCAGTCCGAGCGGCGGGTCTGGTCAGACGCCCAATGCAGCGACCCATCGCAAAGTAATACGAACCGGCCTTGGCGAACATGCGCCTCCGACGGCTGCTCGACCTGGGGCCCGGCAAGAATCGTTAGATCAACGGAGAAGTCCGCCGGCACAGCCCCCAGCGGATCAACCGACAAGCCCGGCGGCCCGGCCCGGCACCCCGCCAGCGTCACGAGCACCAACACCATTATCCTCGACGCACTGGTTGCGGGCATCGTGGCAGTGTACGCAAAGCGGCCGGCTCAGCAACCTCATCAGGCGCAAAGGATCCATGTCTAGCCGCCGCTCGAAGAGCGTAGCGACGCGCGCATCCTCGAGTGAGCGGCTAAACTTTGTGCGTTTGGGGGCGACAAGGTACCTTGAGCCAACCGATGTACACCAGCGCAACCTGGATCAACGAATATCTCGATCCGCCGGCTACCCCTGAGGAACAGGCTGAGCTGCTCACCCGGGCCGGCTTTCCCCTTGAAGGGCGCGAGGCGCTGGGCGGATCAGATGTTCGTCAGGACTTCGAGATGACTTCGAATCGAGGCGACTGCGTGAGTCACCTCGGCCTGGCGCGGGAGATCGCGGCGATCTCAGGCCGCGCATTGAAGCCGCCCCAGCCGTCTGCGATCGCCGCCGGTCCGCCCGCCCAGCAGGTCGTCACAGTGACGAACCTCGAGGGGACACTGTGTCCGCTCTACACGGCGCGAGTCATCCGCGGGGTACGGGTCGGCCCGTCACCGCAGTGGCTGGCCGGGCGACTGCGAGCGATCAACCAGATTCCACGCAACAACATCGTTGACGCAAGCAACTTCGTGCTCTTTGAGCTCGGTCAACCGACGCACGTATTCGACCTTGCCAGGCTCGCGGGTCCGCAGATCATCGTTCGCACGGCCAAGGGCGGCGAACGATTCCTTCCGCTGGGCGAGGGCGCGTCGGCGATCAACCTGAGCGAGGAGGATCTGGTCATCGCCGACGCGAAGTGCGCCGTGGCGATCGCCGGGGTCAAGGGCAGCGCCCAAACCGCAGTCACCGAAGCCACGACTGATCTGCTGATCGAATCGGCGAGCTTCGATCCCGCGACGGTGCGGCGCACGAGCCGCCGGCTCCAAATCGAAAGCGACTCAAGCTTCCGGTTCGAGCGCGGTGTTCATCCGGGGCAGGTCAGAGCGGGGGCGGAACGGTTGGTGGAGCTGATCCTTGAATTGGCCGGCGGTGAGCTGGCCGAGGGCGCCGTGGCGGACGGCCCGCCGATGCCTCCGGCCAAGCACGTCACGATGCGCCCCGATCGGTGCTGTGCTCTTCTGGGAGTCGCCATCAGCACCGAGCAGATGATCCGGTGGCTCGATCGCCTCGAGTTTGAACCGAAAGCTGATGGCGACGTCATTCGATGCGTGGTACCGATCCACCGGCTCGATGTTGACCGTGAGGTCGATCTCATCGAAGAGGTCTCGCGAATGATGGGACACGACAAACTGCCCGTCGCCGAGACGATCGAGATCCGAGTCGCGCCGCTGCAATCAACGGAGTTAGCGAAGCGGGCGGTGAACGATGCGCTGGTCGGGATGGGCTACGTTGAGATCGTCACACATTCGTTGACCAACGAGCAGGCGGCCGGAACGTTCCTGCCGGGGGGCACCGAGATGCTGCGGATCGATAACGCAGGGGACGCGGCCGAAACGGTGCTGCGACCATCTCTGCTCCCGAGTCTGCTGGGCATCCTGGCTTACAACCACGACCACGGCGTCGGGCGGCTCAAGCTCTTTGAATCCGCCGCGACATACATGCGCAAGAGTAAATCCCACCAGGAGCAGGAGCAGCTGACCCTGGTGGCAGACCTGGCGAACATCGAAGATGGATTACGATCTATTCGTGGTGTGGTCGAGCGGCTCATCGAGATGCTGCTGGGCAGCGACGCGATTACTGCGGTTGTTCCCGACGACACCGCCCGGTGGTTCGCTCCCGGAGCAGTCGTGAACGTTTCCGGGCAGATAATCGGCCGGCTGGGCGTGATCGCGCCGCATGTCGGGCGGATGTTTGGGCTCGACGATCCGATCGGGGCCGCCGAACTCGAATTGCCCAGGCTCTACGACCGCTTTCCACCCCAGACCGAGGCCCAGGCGGTGGCGAGTTTCCCCGCCGTGCAGCGCGATATCTCAGCGATCGTCGACGAGCATGTTCAATGGACTGATCTTCACAACGTGGTTGATTCCCTTGACCTCGATCACCTCGACGCGGTCGATCTGTTCTCCAGCTTCCGCGGCGAGCAGATTGGGCCGGGGAGGAAGTCGGTCACCCTCCGGGTCCGCTTTCGGGCGCCGGACCGCACGCTGAAGCACGAGTCAGTTGACAGACAGGTTGAGGCCGTCATGGCGGCGCTGCAGGCTGAGCTTGGCGCTGAGATTCGCAGGGCACAACGATCGTGACCATGGATGAACGAACCGTCGGTCAGCTTCTGGAGATGGTGGCGGCCAAGACGTCCGCGCCGGGAGGCGGCGCTGTCGCGGCGCTCACCACGGCGCTAGCCGCGGCATTAGGGCAAATGGTCGGGCACTTCTCCGCCGGCAGGTCCGACACGGCTGAGCACAAGGAGCTCCATCAGGAGGCGCTGCGAACATTCGAGCAGTTGCGAAAGGCATCGATAGACCTCGCCGACGCCGACGCTGAGGCGTTCAGCCGGCTTTCGGAGCTTTGGAAGCTCAAGCGCGACGATGAGCGTCGCCGGGCCGACTGGCCGGATGCGGTCGCAGCCGCGATCGAGGCCCCGAGGCGCGTGATGGAAACGTCGCTCGGTACGCTGCATCTGCTCGACCGGCTGGTCGGAACCACAAACACCAATCTCCGAAGCGATCTGGCGATTGCGGCGCTGCTTGCCGAGGCAGCCTGCCGAGCCGCAGCATACAACGTCCGCGTCAATCTCCCGCTGCTCCAAGATCGCGCCCAGGCCGGGCAGTTCGAAGTCGAAACGGCCAACATGCTCCAGCGAGCCAGGCACCTCTGCGAAACGATCGAGCAAAGCGTCACCAAGAGCCTCCGCCCGCAGGGTTCCGCCGGATCGAAGCGCGGATCTGCCCCAGCCCTTCGAGATGGCTAGCTCGATTATTGAGCAGATTACGAGCCGCGACCCTAAGGCAGCGGAGGCACCTCGGCCGCTTACTGACGTGAGCGGCTCGCCAAGGCGCTACACGAGAGTCGCAGCCACATTGAGCCAGCGCGATCAAGGTCCACATCCAGCCCGGCCGATACTGTGCTCGTGGCTGAAGCGCAGGATATTGTGGAGCACGGTGACCCAACGAGGCCGGCTGGGCAGCCACTAGCGCCACCCACGCAGACCGGGCCGAAGCGACAGTTCCTCTCGGTCTGGTTCCGCTGCTGTCATGTCTACGGGCGGATGTACCGCAATGCCCAGGAGACGACGTATCTGGGGCGATGCCCGCGCTGTAGGGCGTTCGTGCGGGCCCTCATCGGACCGGGGGGAACAGACCGAAGGATGTTTGAAGCACGGTAGGATTCAAATCAGGCGCTTGGGCATCTCACCGGGCGAGACCTTGGTGGCGGCGGGCATCCGCTCGCGGTGCGAAGCCATTGGAGGCTCCTGGGCGTGCAACGCATGCGTTAGGGCCCCGGACATTCGCCCTGAGCCTCCATGCAGGCTCGTTGCCGAGATGTTCGCCGCCTCACGCTCCAAGGCGGGATCCAGTCCCATCGATTCGCTTTTCAACAACACCGCCTCCACCGCCGAGCCGAACTGGAAACCAACCAGAATGAACCCCACGAGGCTCGCCGCCGGCAGCAAGAGGAATCGCACATAGAACGCCAGGGAGAATCCTTCCGCGCGGGCGGCCTCCACCTCCGCAATCATCAGCGAGTAGCTGCTCAGCGCTCCCTCCTGCCACGGCAAGCTCAGCCACCCTCCCACCGGCATTGCCAAGAGACCCAGCACGATCGCCCAGATCATGGCGGTCACTGCCCGATCCACTTTCGGGGCGCCGGCAGGGACGGCCAGCACCACTCCCAAAGCCAGCAGCGGAACAATGAGCAACACCGATACAAGACCCAGCGCCCGAGCTGTGGTGACCACAATTCTGAACGTCCGGTCGTGTGAACTTAGCGTGCGTTCGACGCCGGCCGGGTCAAGGGCGCCCGTCGCCGATGCCGCTCCTCGCAGCCGCGGGTCCTTCACGGGACCAACGGTGGCGTAAATGAATTCGTCAGGGCGGTCCTGAGCCGTAACGATCAGCGGGACATCGGCGGAAGATTCCGCCTGGCCGTAGCGCACGTCGGTAAATGTGGCCAGCGACCAGATAACCGTTTGAACACCCAGCGAGAGGCTGATAACCCAGCAGGACACAACGATCGCGAGCCGTAGCCGCCTCAGGGCGCCACAGAGCGAACGATTCTCAGGCTGGAAGACGGCCTTAGTTTCCATCGACCACAACCCCACGGACCGCACAGGGGCCGGCGGTACGGCTACATCGGCCCAATTCAACCATCCGACCAGCCAAATGTCGGGGTCTCCCAGACCCCCCCGCCCGGCTCCCGACGATCGCTCGACAGCCACGCCGTGCTGCTTATGATGGACCCCGTGCCCAACGCTCGGCTAGTCCGGGAGTGTGGCTCGCCCATAACCCGCCGGGGTGCATCAATGCCTGCCTCAATCAGAGACGAGCTGGACATTTTCGACCAGGCAGTGCTCAACGACGTGGTGGTCGGCGAGCTCCGCCTCAGCCCCGAGCAGGCACTGCGCCTGTACCACGAGATGCCGATCCACCAATTGGGGCGCTGGGCCGATGCTCGCAGCCGGCATATGCACGGCGATCACATTCGTACCTACGTCATCGACCGCAACATCAACTACACGAACATTTGTACGGCACGGTGCACCTTCTGTGCCTTTCGACGCGACGGCGATGAGAACGACGCCTATACGCTCCAGTACGACCAGTTGCTTGCGAAGATTCAGGAGCTCGTCGATATCGGGGGGACGCAGATCCTCATGCAGGGCGGCATGAACCCCGACCTGCCGCTTGCGTGGTACCTGGATCTGCTACGGGCGATCAAAGAGCGTTTCCCGCAGGTGCACGTGCACGCCTTTAGCCCGCCGGAGTTCGTCGAGTTCGTGCGCTTCTTCGACCCGCCCGGCGATGGCCTGGAGAAGAAGATGCGATGGGTGATGCAGCAGATGAAACAGGCTGGATTGGACTCGGTGCCCGGCGGGGGCGGCGAGATCTTCGCCCCGGCCGTTCGGCGAAAGATCGGCTTGGGCAAGTGTGATGCTCACGAGTGGCTCACGACCATGCGCGTCGCGCACGAGCTGGGCATGAACACCTCGGCCACGATGATGTTCGGCCACATCGAAGGTATTGCCGATCGCATCCACCACCTCGAGCTGATCCGCCACTGGCAGGACCGCTCGATCGCCGACTTCGCCCCCGACGGAGGCGGGCGGTACAAAGCGTTCATCGCCTGGCCGTTTCAGCGCGAAAACACCCCGCTGGGACGCTGTAAAGAGTGGGGCCGAGGCGAAGCAGACGATCCCGGCCGGCCATTCCCCGGAGACGTTGTCGCCAGGCTCGACGGATCGGGCGAGAAGGACGAGGACCCGTTGTTCGGCCGGCGAGTTCGCCTGGCCGGATCGAGCGAGTATCTGCGCACGCAGGCGCTGAGCCGGCTGTATCTCGACAACATCTACTCGATCGGGTCGAGTTGGGTCACGATGGGCCCGCACATCGGGCAGGTTGCGTTGAATTACGGTGCCAATGATATGGGTTCGGTAATGATGGAAGAGAACGTCGTCAGCGCTGCGGGGACCACGTACTGCCTCAACGAGGCGATGATCTGCCGGCTGATCCGCGACGCCGGTTATGTACCCGCGCAGCGCGATAACGAATACAATCTGCTCAAGGTCCACGCTGATGCCGACTCGCCCGACGTTCGCGTCGATGACTGGTCACGGTTCCGGACGCAGAAGCTCCACGGACAAAAATCCGACGCGCCGCCGGTAGCCCTCACCGTCGGTGCCGGCGAGCGGGCATTTTAGCTCGGCGTGTTCACACGTCGGACCGCATGCCTCCGGTATATTCACCGGGGGCTAAGTGGCCGCCCAACGATCGGCTTCGGCAATCTCCCGCCCGCACTCCGGGCAGCGGTTGCTCTCCAGTCGGTACAGCAAGTACCCACAGGCACAGCGCGGCTCCTCGACTGCGATCGTTATCCGTAGGCCGCATTGGGCGCATTTTGCCGGTCCCGTCCTCAACTGCTGCTGTGACTGACAGCGCGGACACGTCATCTGCAACTGCAGCCTTGTCGGAATCGTCTCTGCCGACTCGGCCCGGCGAACCGCCTGCACTTTCCAGAGTATGGGCGTGACCACTGTCCCGCACGCTGCCAGAATCCCCAGTACACCCAACACACGCCATTCGTCGATGTGCCGATCGAACCACCCCGACCATACCAGGGCGATGCCGGTCGCTGCCAGCAGTGATGACACACCGATGGTCATCCACCGCACGCCACCCGCCCAGGGATGATCAAAGCGCGGAAGCGTCAGCAGCCCACTTTGGCCGAGCAGGACCGTGATGATGGTGAACGTGCCCGCGATCCGCGCCACGCGCATCTCGGCCCGCCAACCAAGAGCTGGATCGAACCAGATCAACACCAGCCACACAAAGAGCGCCGCTGCGGCAGCCAGTATGCCGATCCACATGGCGGGAACTAGACGGCGCTTCTCAAGCACACTCGCGCAAACCAAGGCCACGAGACTGAACGCACCGAACAGTACCGTCGAGACCAGGATCTCGTCGTCGTATCGAAACCATCGAGGCAGGATGAGCGCGGAAATGCCCAGCAACGCCGCCAGCGCCAGCGACACGATCATCGACCACAGAAAAGCCTTACGAAGCCGCATGGCCGCATTGTACTGTCAGCGTCGTATGATGCGCTGCCCGCGGCGGGACAAGCCCGCCCGCGAAACGCGAATCGCCTATCTCATCACTCATCACTCATCACTTATCACTGCGGTCAGCGTCCGCGATCGCAGGCGCATCATGCGTGACCGTCGCGGGGTCCGGCAAAGGCGGCAAATCGCTGGCATCGCGAATTGCATTCTGCCCTTGGAGCTGAACCGCCATCTGATTCACGGCGATCATCGTCACCGTGCCGTCGGCTTTACCAACAGAGACCATGCCGGAGGGCAATTGAGAGGGGTTGACGTCCGGATCAGGCAACATGACGACGATCCACAACTCCCCATCGGCGTTGGCGAAGCCGATCCCGTGATAGGTGAACACGAAATCACCCAACCGGTGGGCGACGGTGTTTTCCGGCAGCATCTCGGCGGCAGCTTCCGCAATCTCAGCCTGGAGGCCCGAATCCAGCAGCTCGAACTGCTCGAGGGTTGTCTCGCCAACCCCAACGCGCGCCTGGGTCGTAAGCCAACCGGTTGCGATGAAGTTTCCAGTGCCGATCCTGTTGTCGGGCACGAGTTGCAGTGCGTGTCCCGGGCCCCTGTCGCTATGTTCAGCGGCATAGGTAAGCAGTTGCATTGTGAGAAAGGATGTTTCGGACTGCTGAATCGCGGACACCGATGCCGGACCGAATTGTGCCTGCCCGCTGGAGATCCCCGCAACAACCAACCAAACGTAGAAGCCAACGATCCCGACGATCGAGACACCGGGAAGGGCGAGCACCGCCGCCGTCGCTCGACCACCATGCACGTTCTGCCCCTGTTTGACCATCAGCACCGCGCTGACGATCCACCAGATCCACCCGACATAGGCGCCGACACACGGCACGGCGGTGAGGATGTTGGCCCCAGCGCTGTAGCAGAGTCCCTGGTAGGTGCGCCCGATGCCCTCGGCGGTCTTTCCGGTAATAGCCAGGATGCCGTGACTCACCGCGCCCCACAATGCGATATAGATCACAATGAAGACGATGCCGGCTGCGGCCATGATGCCCAAGCTGCCGGCCACCGCGCCAAGAAACATGCCCGGGCCCGGCCCTTGACCGCCCGGGCCAGCCCGCACGAAAGCCAGGGGCACTATCATGAAGGCAACCAATGGAACCACGCTGACAAGCGCAATGAGGGAGGTTGTGAGGATCGCAAACCACCACGCCTGGCCGAGGGAGCCTTGCGGCGGGGTCGCGCGCATCAACTTGCCGGGCTGGACCAGCGCCAAACCCACCATCGAGAACCACGCGCGGACGCGCCCACGCTCTCGTCGCTCCAACCACGGCATGTGATCGACTTGGGTCTGCTCTTCTTCCACACCTTCAGCCGGGCGAAGCACCATCTCGTCCATGCGAATGTGGTTGCGGCAACTGACACAATCAAACTCTCCGGGAACGAGATGCCCCTGCACGCCAGTGCCGTAGTAGGCCTGATTGCAATGCGGGCAACAAAACCGGACACTGTTGGCGACGAACTCGAAGTCGCTGGGCCGAAACGCGGTACCGCACTCGGGGCATGTGCCCGTGGTCAGGTTCCACAGCGGATAATCACAAGTT
>JAPUKX010000223.1 GCA_027295435.1 Planctomycetota bacterium
GCTGGGGTTCAAGGTGCGGCCACTCTCGGATCTCTACAACCTGGCCATGAGCCAGGGGGCCGAGGCCGCCGCGCACGCGTACCGGGCGCGGCAGAACCGCGGCGGCGAGGACGGGCTTCCCAAGGAAGCCGATATCAACCGGGCCGGTTACCTGTTCCTCGCGCTGGGCCGGACCGCCGATGCCATCGCGGTCCTGGCGCTCAACGTCGCGCTCCACCCCGAATCAGCCAACGCTCACGACAGCCTCGGCGAGGCGTACCTGAAGACCGGCGACGTCGAGAAGGCGATCGCCAACTACGAGAAATCGCTGGAGCTCAACCCGCAGAACGCAAACGCCCGGCGCGTGCTTGAGCGCATCCGTAGCGACTGAGCGCCGCGTAAGCGCACACCCGGCCGGGTCGCGGGCCCACCTATGATGGATCCATGATAAATGGATCGAACACGAACGCACGGTTATCCACCGGGAAAGTCGGGCGAAGGTCTAATGGGGAGTGTTGGGTGAAGAGAAGCTTGGAGGCTTGGGGTTTGGGGCTTGGAGACTTGGGCAAGGGCCCCGGCCGATGCGCGCGCGGCTATGATCCCCCACGCGCCGCACGCAAGCTGCGGTTCGCTTTCCCAGCCGCGGATGCATTTCCGCGGGTTGTGCCCTGCGAGGCGATGCACCCGTGAGCGAGCAAAAGTTCATCCGCATCCGCGGGGCCTCCGAGCACAACCTCAAGTCGCTGAATGTGGACATTCCGCGCGACCAGCTGGTCGTGATCACGGGCGTGTCCGGCTCGGGCAAGAGCTCGCTGGCGTTCGACACCATCTTTGCTGAAGGCCAGCGCAAGTACATGGAATCGCTGAGCACCTACGCCCGGCAATTTCTCGATCAATGGCAGAAGCCGGACGTGGAGTCGATCGAGGGATTGCCGCCGACGATTGCGATCCAACAGCGGACCGGCGGTCACAACCCGCGGTCGACGGTGGCCACGATCACCGAGATCTACGACTACCTGCGTGTGCTTTTTGCCCGCTGCGGCACGCCGACGTGCTGGGCGGTGGTGGGCGGCACCGCATCGCAGCCGCGGTTCTGCGGCCGGCCCATTTCCGCCACGGCCGCCACCCAGATCGTCGATGCGCTTCTGAGCTTCGACACCGGCACGCGGCTGATGATCTGCTCGCCGGTGGTTCGCGGCAAGAAGGGCTATCACCGGGAGGTGATCGAAGGCTTGCAGAAGCACGGGTTTGTTCGAGCCCGCGTCGACGGCCGGATCATCGACATTCGCGAGGTGCTCAAGGAAGGCGGCGACAATCCGCTGGAGTTGGGCCGATACGAACAACACACCATCGAGGCGGTCGTCGATCGCGTGACCGTCAAGCCGGATGTACGGCAGCGTCTGGCTGATTCGGTGGAGGTGGCCCTTCGCCTCAGCGACGGGCTGCTGGTCGTGCTCGCCGAAGTATCCGGAAAGTGGACCGAGCACCGCTACAGCGAAAAGCTGGCCTGCAGCGACCATCCGCAATGCAGCCTTGATGACCTCGCCCCGCGACTGTTCTCGTTCAACTCACCCTACGGAGCATGCCAGCAGTGCGACGGTCTTGGCGTGATCAGCGAGTTCGATGAAGACCTCATCGTCCCCGACCCGACGATGGGTGTCGCGGACGGCGCGATTGAGCCGTGGCGCCGCAACGGCCGGCGCATGAACATCTATTACGGCCGGGTGCTGCGCCGCTTCCGCGAGCATGTCGGCGTGTCGCGCAGCAAGCCGTTTGAGCAACTTTCCCCCACCCTGAAGCGGGTCCTGATGCAGGGGACGACCGAAGCCGATGAAGCACGGCTCGGATTCAGCTTTGAAGGCGTGGTGCCCAACCTGCGCCGGCGATATGAAAACACCGAAAGCGACTTCATCAAGGAGCGCATGCGCAGCTACATGACCAACGCCGTCTGCCCGCAATGTCGAGGTCGGCGGCTTCGTCGCGAGGCCCTGCATGTGAAGCTCCCAAGCGAGCGGGCCAATGTCAACATTGCTGAGGTGGTCGCGATGACCATCGAGCACGCGATCGACTTCATGGGGAATCTCGATCTGAGCGCGGAGAAGCGGCAGATCGCCGAGCCGATCCTTCGGGAGATCGACGCCCGGCTGGGTTTCCTCGCCTCGGTCGGCCTGAATTATCTCACGCTGGATCGCACCGCGGGTACGTTGTCCGCCGGAGAAGCGCAGCGCATCCGATTAGCCACGCAAGTCGGCTCCGGGCTGGTGGGTGTGTGCTACGTGCTCGACGAGCCCACGATCGGGCTGCATCAGCGCGACAATGACCGGCTCATCGCGACCCTTCGGTGCCTCACCGACATCGGCAACACCGTGCTGGTCGTCGAGCACGACGAAGGGATGATTCGTGCTGCCGACCACATCATCGACATCGGCCCGGGCCCGGGACAACACGGCGGCTGCATCACCGCCCGGGGATCGTTGGAAGAGATCATTGCCAACGACGATTCGCTTACCGGGGCATACCTGTCGCGCAAGCGCACGATCGCGACCCCGCCGCAGCGACGCCGGCTCAGCAACTCCAACGCGGTGGTCGTCAAAGGCGCTCGCCAGAACAACCTCCAGTCAATCGACGTAGCGTTTCCACTGGGCGGATTCATCTGCGTGACCGGCGTGTCGGGGTCCGGGAAATCCACATTGGTGAACGAGATTCTGTTCAAGGCGGCGAGAAAGATCGTCCACGGCTCACGCACGGCGCCGGGCGCGCATCGGCGAATCAACGGCCTGGGCAAGATCGATCGGGTCGTGCAGGTGGACCAGTCCCCGATCGGGCGAACCCCTCGCTCCAACCCGGCAACCTACACCGGCATCTTTGACGACATCCGCAAGCTGTTCTCGCTCACCAAGGAATCGAAGATACGCGGATATGCGCCCGGCCGATTCAGTTTCAACGTCAAGGGTGGTCGGTGCGAAGCGTGCCAGGGCCAGGGCGTCAAGAAGATCGAGATGCACTTCCTGCCCGATCTGTTCGTCACCTGCGAAGCATGCAAAGGCCGGCGGTATAACCGCGAGACGCTCGAGATCACCTACCGCCACAAAACGATCGCGGACATTCTCGATATGCCCGTGGAGCAGGCGGTTGATTTCTTCGACGCGCATCGGCGCGTTCTGCGGATGCTCCAATGCCTGCACGACGTCGGCCTGGATTATCTCAAGCTCGGCCAGCCGTCGACGACACTCTCGGGCGGCGAAGCACAGCGGATCAAACTCGCCAGCGAGCTTGGGCTGATCTCGGCCGGCCATACGCTCTACATGCTCGACGAGCCGACCACCGGGTTGCACTTTGCCGATATTCAGAAGCTGCTGGACGTGCTCAGCCGGCTGGCCGATGCCGGCAACACACTCGTGGTGATCGAGCATAATCTCGACGTGATCAAGTGTGCGGACTGGATCATTGATCTTGGGCCCGAAGGCGGGGACCGGGGCGGCACGGTGGTTGCCGCCGGCCCACCGGAGCAGATCGTCAAAGCCAAGCGCAGCCACACCGGCCGATACCTCAAACCATTGCTGGCGAAGCGACGGGCGCCCCCCGCCCTTGCCGTGGCGCGATGAGAACGCGGGTCCGCGCCGCGTGGCCGCGGCGGCTTCACGTCTAGGCACCTATCCTTATAAGATGGTGGAGTTACGCCGGCCGCGAGGAGGCAACCCATGCGGTTGTTCAAGGACCGTCTCGAGGCAGCAAGCGAGCTCGCCCGCGACCTGGCCTTTCTCGCACACCAACAGCCGTTGGTCTTGGGCATTCCCAACTACGGTGTGCCGATCGCGGCAGTCATTGCCGAAGCTCTCGACGCATCGCTAGACATCTTGTTGATCACAGAGCTGACCTCGCCGCGACCGCCGAAGCAGATCGTGGGCGCGGTCGATGAACACGGGCGGATCTCGATGATCCCATCAGCGGCCCACTTGTATCACCTCACCGCCCGGCAGATGATCGGCCCGGCTCGCGAGGCCTTTGCCGATCTGCAGAGACGCCGGGCACGATTCCGAGCGGTATTGCCCGAGACTGATGTTCGGGGTCGCGTGGTGGTGATCGTCGATCACGGCGTGGAGACGGGGGCGACGATGTTGGCGGCCATCGCCTCGGTGCGAGACCGCGGCGCCGCAAAAGTCATCGCGGCTGCGCCCGCCGGCTGCGGCAAGGCCACCTGGCAATTGCACGAGACGGCCGACACCGTGGTGATCCCGCACGCTCCGTCCACGTTCAAGGGCATTGACCATTTCTACGAGGTCTTCGATGAGGTCAGCGACGACCAGGTCGCGGCGACCTTGCAACGGTGGGCCGCCGACCGCCCCGAGCACCATCGGGGCGTCAAGACGCTCGTGATGCGAGTGGTCAACGAGCAGGATCGGGTCATCCATTGTGAGCTGGACCTTCCGCCGGGGACCACCCGGGGAAGCGGCCCGTTCCCTGCCGTCATCTTCGCCCACCGTCTCGAAAGCAACGGGGGAAGCCCCCGATCGGTCCCGATCAGCCGGCGCCTGGCCAAACGCGGCGTGATCGGCGTGCGAATGGACTTCACCGGTCACGGCCGATCCGAAGGCGCTGTCGAGGACGCGACCGACGAGCGAATGTTGGCCGATCTGCGCACGGTCTACGAGAACACCAAGGTCCTCCACGAGGTCGATTCCGCCCGAATCGGTCTCAACGGATCGGGGACCGGCGGGATGATCGCCCTGCGCTTCGCGGCCCAAGCGCCGGCCGTCGCCGCAATGGTGATTCGAGGCCCGGTATGTGGCGAAGAAATCGAAGCCGCCCATCACGTCAAAGCGCCGACCCTGCTCATTCACGCCCAGCGCGACACGGCGCTGAGCGAATCCGTGCATGCGTTGGATCAACAGCTCGCCTCTCCTCACCAACTGTTGCAAATCCCCGACGCCAGCCGGCTGTTCGGCCGCGAGGCGCAGGGCGATCATCCCGCCGGTCCCCGATCCGTTGAGACCGATCCTGGCGGAATCGACCTCCTGGAGGACCTTGGTGTTCTCGTAGACCGTGCGCAGATCGGCCAACATTCGCCCGTCAGTCGCGTCCTCGACGGCGCCTTCGGATCGGCCGTGACCGGTGAAGTCCATT
>JAPUKX010000224.1 GCA_027295435.1 Planctomycetota bacterium
TACGTGGTGCTGGTGGAGGAGTCGATCCGAGGCAAATTTCCGCTTTGGGTCAATAGCGACTGGCCGGGGTACGCCAAGTTTGGTCCGCAGTGCCTCCAGGAGCGGAAATTTAGCGTCCGAATTTCCGGAGCTGGAGGTTGAGCGGACCTAAATCGAGCCTGCAAGCACTTCGGCTTGTAGCCATAAGCAGACTCTCGCAGTTCCGCAATGAAGGCCGACACCTCCGCCTCGACGGCTTCGAGAACGGGTCTTGGCCTCCGAAGCTAAGGTCGCTGGTTCGAATTGTGCCGGGCGCGCCATTTCTAACACTTTATCGCTCCTTCTCGTTCCGCCGCGTTTGTCCCCGGCCTAGCGCCCGAACTCGAATGTGCGCGAACCGCTGGTTCCAGGCCTTCGTTGCCCGGCCCGCACGGCGCTGCGACAACATCAACGGAGATGGCGGGGCCCCTGCAGCCCGGCTCCCCAACCGGCACGACGCCCATTGACGGGGTGTCAGGTGGAGCCGTGACGCTTGAACTCGATCTCCACAAAAACGAATTCGTGATCGTTGACGTTGATGACGTCGTGCTCGACACCGGCGTTGCGGAAGTACGATTGCCCGCCAACGAGTTCAGCTTCATGGATGCCATCCACGGTATCGAGCCGCAGTGTCCCGGTGCTCATCGGCACAACGACATAATCATACTGGTGCCGGTGCCAGCCGGTCGCTTCCCCGGGGGCGAACCGCCACTCGGTGACACGCGTGCGCTCGTTGTCGATCTGAACCGTGGATCGGGCGGCGCCCCTGCTGGCCATGACGTCGATCTCCTCGAACGACTCTTGCCTTGCTTATACCGTGCGATCATGCACGAGGACAGGCCTCGGATCGGAGCCGAATTTGGCCGAGTTGAGGAGCATCGACCGCTGGTCGCGCGATGACCGAGAAATGGCCAAAATCTTGAGCAAATTGCAGGATCTTGTAGGCACCGGCGCTTTCTGGTAATAGAGGGAAGCAAACAGCCTACGATAGGGTTGCGTGAGGGGCGTCTACGATGCGTACGGTCCCGCCCGCGCGAAGGTCGGGAGCGTGCCTGGAAACGGTCCAAACCCCAAGACGCCCACGGGTCGACAGGGATGACGCCGAACAACGTCATTCCTTCGATAATCAACTAAGGGAGCAAATCGCGATGATCAAGAAATTGTCATCTGTATTCCTGGGATTGTCGTTGTTGGCGTTCGCCTCTGCCGCGATTGCGGCGGAAGAAATCAAGATCGGCATCGTGCTGCCGATGAGTGGTCCGCTCGCCAAGGTGGGGCTGACCAACCTGTGGGGGCACGAGCTGGCCGTGGACGACATCAACAAGGCCGGCGGAATCAAGTCGATGGGTGGAGCCAAGCTCAAGCTGATCGTCGCCGACAGCCAGGGCAAGCCCGAGATCGGAAACTCCGAGACCGAACGCCTGATCCGAGACGGCGTTGCAGTGATCATGGGGGCGTATCAGAGCGCCGTCACCTTCACCGGAACCCAGGTTGCGGAGAGGTACAAGACCCCTTACATCGTCCCCGTTTCGATCGCCGACAAGATCACTGAACGGGGCTTCAAGTACACCTTCCGTCCCGAATCCAAGGCGTCCTGGTTCGCCCGCGACCAGTTCCGCGCGATCCGCGACTTCGCCAAGCAGACCGGGACCGAGATCAAGCGGGTCGCCCTCCTCTATGAGGACACGCTGTACGGCCAATCCACTGCCAAGGGCCAGCGCAAGTACGCCAAGGAGATGGGCTGGAAGGTGGTGGCCGACATATCTTACCCGGCGAACACCCCGGACATGACGACCACCATCGCCAAGCTCAAGGCGGCCAAGCCCGACGTGGTCGTTCACAACTCCTACATGAACGATTCCCTGCTGCTCGCCCGTACCAGCAAGGAGCTCGACTTCAACCCCAAGGCGTTCTTCGCCACCGGCGCCGGGCCGAAGGATCCCAACTTCGCCAAGGTGTTGGGCAAGGGCGCCGAGTACTGGCTGATCATCAGCGAATGGAACGGGGACATGAAGCGCGAAGGGGCGGCAGATCTGAACGCACGCTTCTCCGAGCGTTTTGGCCAGGCCATGGATGGCATCGCCGCCATGTGCTACATCTCGACCTGGATCCTGGAGGACGCCTTGGAGCGGGCCGGCTCGGCCGACCGCGAGAAACTGCGGGCGGCGCTGGCCAAGACCGACATCACTAGCGGCCCCGCCGCCTCGGTGGCGACCGGGCGCATCAGATTCGACGCCAAGGGCCAGAACGACTTCACCAACCTGGTCACCCAGATCATCGGCGGTACGCAACGGACGGTATGGCCGGCCGAGGCTGCCTCGCGCAAGGCCGTCTTCCCGGTGCCGAAATGGAAAGAGCGGAAATAACCTAACGCGTTCGGTCTGAGGACCCTCGCCCAACGGGGGGTCCTCAGGCCGGTCTTATCGAATTCCCCGTTTCGTTCGAGGCATGGAAGCGTAGGGAGACTTTGTTTCCTTCCGAGAGAATGAAGAGAGCGCCACCGGCGGAGAGCGGCAACGATCTGCCGCCGAATTGACGACGATATGGATACCACGGTTCTTTTCCAAGCGCTGGTGAGCGGGCTTCTGTTCGGCGGCGTCTTCGCCCTCGCCGCCGTCGGGCTGACGCTGATCTTCGGCGTTCTCAAGATCATCAACTTCGCCCACGGCGAGTTCGTGATGCTCGGGATGTACCTGAGCTACTTCGCC
>JAPUKX010000225.1 GCA_027295435.1 Planctomycetota bacterium
CGGGTCGCCGTAGACCTCGCTGGTGGAGGCGTGCAGAATCTTGGCCTTCACCCGCTTGGCGAGGCCCAGCATGTGGATCGCCCCCATCACCGAGGTCTTGATCGTCTTGATGGGGTTGTGCTGATAGTGGCCGGGCGCGGCCGGGCAGGCGAAGTTGTAGATCTCATCCACCTCCAGGAACAAGGGATGCGTCACGTCGTGGCGGATCAACTCGAAGTTGCGCCGGCCTAACAGGTGCTCAACGTTCGACATTTGGCTGGTGAAGAAGTTGTCCACGCAGATCACATCCTGCCCGGCATCCACAAGCCGGTCGCAAAGATGCGAGCCGATGAAGCCCGCGCCGCCCGTGACCAGGATGCGTTTGATCATTGAAGAGAGGGGTCAGGAGTCAGGATTCAGGAGTCAGGGGTTAGGAGACGGCAGGGAGGGATTCGGCATGCTGCCCTCAGCCCCCGGCTCTGCCGGGGGGCAGCTCACAAGAATAGTCCATTCGATGATGCGTTGCTTGAGTGTTTCAACCGTTGGGCGGACGATGTTCACATGAAATCCAAACCCAGGCCGAAACGATTGGTCATCGGGGCGATGACCGGGACCAGCCTCGACGGGATCGATGTGGCGACAGCCATGATCCAGGGCCAAGGCCTGGACATGCGAGCGAAGCTGCTGCGGCATGTCACTGCCGAATTGGGGCCGCTGCGAGACGAGCTTCACCGTGCCGTACAGCAAGAACCGATGACCGCGAGGCAGTTCGCGGGGCTCGCGTTGGCGCTGGGTAAACGATACGCCGACACCATCGCCGACGCTGCCGAGCCCGGCCAGCCGAGCGACCTGATCGCAGTCCACGGCCAGACGATTGTGCATCGCCCGCCGGTTTCCTGGCAGTTGATCAATCCCGCCCCGATCGCGGCGCGATTTGACTGCCCGGTCGTATACAACCTCCGGCAGGCGGATATTGCCGCCGGCGGACAGGGAGCGCCGATCACCCCCATCGCCGATTGGATCCTGTTCCGCGATCGGTTACATCGCCGGGCCATCGTGAACCTCGGCGGGTTCTGCAACGCGACGATATTGCCCGCCGCGCGAAGCGGCAAGCCGCTTGAACAAGTCCGTGGGTTCGACATTTGTGCATGCAATCTGGTTCTGGATGCCGTGGCTCGGCAGACTCTCGGCACACCATACGACCAAGGCGGAGGCGCCGCGCAATGCGGGGCGCCGCACGCCAAAGCGGTACAGGATTTGTGCGCGACATTTCGCCGACAGCGATCTGAGCATCGCTCACTCGGCACGGAAGATGAGGCGAGCGATTGGGTGGCTCAACACAAGATTCAGCTTCCTCCCAACGATCTTGCGGCCAGTGCAGTCGTTGCGGTGGCCGAGTGCATCGGCGAGGCGATTGCGGAGCACAACGTTGACCAGATCATCATCGCCGGCGGCGGCGCACACAACCGCGCCTTGGTCGATGCGATCGACCGCCAGTGTCACACGCCGGCTCGATTGAGCGATGCGCTGGGCGTACCGATCCAAGCTCGCGAGGCGCTGGCCATGGCCGTGCTCGGCGCCCTTTGCGCCGACGGTATTCCGATCACACTTCCGCAGGTGACGGGTTGCACGGAGCCGGCTCCCGTCGCGGGAACGTGGTGTTTACCGACGGGGCTACGATCACAGCACCCCTACGACCCGGCCGGCGGGTAAGCAATTCCCGCGCAGCGTCGCAAGTTGAACATCGCTCTCTACTCAGCGTCGCAGGAACGCGATCAGGTGATCTACGGACAGCACGTCGTAGCGACGCGGGGCGGCCATCACAAAAACGAGCAAGGTCAGGCGCGGAAAGACGTGGCTCGTCGTGTCAAAGAGCGGCTGTATCAGCAGGTGGCCGTAGGTCACGAAAACGAGGATCGCCCCAAGCGCAAGGTACGCGGGCCGACGAGCCAGCCCCAGACACACCATCGCCCCGGCGAGCAACTCCACTACGGGGATTGTCACTCCCAGCCCCCACAACCACCAGACCGGGATCCATGTCTCCTGGAACTGCTCCAGGAAGAACATCTCTGCGTGTTGGACAGGCGAGATGCCGAAGCACTTCCACCAACCCGCCATGAAGAAGATCAGGCCGAGCACCCAACGTACGGTGAAGATGGACCACATCCAGCCGAACCGGCTGGGTCGCCGAGGGGTTCGAGCGCGATCCGAGGCAGACATCGGCTCATCATACCGGTGGGCGGTCCTGCATTGCGTCCCGCGCCGTCACCAGCGGGCTCAGCGAACTTCCGCAAGTTCGGCTCGCATCGCCTGGGCTGCCTGCACCATGTTTCGTAGCGCCGGGCGAATCTCCTCCCAGCAACGCGTCTTCAGCCCGCAGTCGGGGTTCACCCAGACCTGGTCGGCCGAGAGATACCTTGTCGCCCTGCTGAGCAGCTCCCGCATCTCTTCGGCGCTGGGTATCCGCGGCGAGTGAATGTCATACACGCCCGGGCCGATCTCGTTGGGGTAGTCATACGATTCAAACGCATCCAACAGCTCCATCTGCGATCGAGACGACTCGATGGAGATCACGTCCGCGTCGAGCGCCGCGATGGCCTCAACAATATCGTTGAACTCGGCGTAGCACATGTGAGTGTGAATCTGCGTGTCATCGCGGACGCATGATGAAGCGATGCGGAAGCATTCGACGGCCCATTCGAGATACGCCGGCCAATCATGGCGTCGAAGCGGCAGCCCCTCCCGAATGGCGGGCTCGTCGATCTGGATCACACCGATGCCGGCCGCTTCGAGATCACCCACCTCATCTCGCACAGCGAGCGCGATTTGACGGGCCGTGTCTCGGCGGGATTGATCGTCGCGGACGAACGACCACTGGAGCATGGTGATCGGGCCGGTCAGCATCGCCTTGATCGGCTTGTCGGTCAGTGACGCCGCGTACGTCGCCCATCGCACGGTCATGGGTTGTGGCCGGGAAACGTCGCCGTAGATGATCGGCGGCCGAACATAGCGCGACCCGTAACTCTGCACCCACGCCTGCTGTGTAAACGCGAAGCCGGTGAGCTGTTCCCCGAAGTATTGCACCATATCGTTGCGTTCGGGCTCGCCATGGACGAGCACATCGAGACCGATCTCTTCCTGGAAGCGGATCGTTTCGGCAATCTCCGCTTCAAGAAAGCGCTCGTATTGCTCGCGCGTGATCTTGCCGTTGCGCAGCGCTGCGCGGTTGGTCCTCATCTGGGGCGTCTGCGGAAACGATCCGATGGTCGTGGTCGGGAAACGAGGGAGACCAAGCTTCTGCTTCTGGAGCAACCGGCGCTGGGAAAAGGGGCTTGCCCGGGATGCATCGCCGGGACGAATTCCGGCAGCGCGATCCTTGACATCCTGGCGATGCACTTTCGATGATCGTCGGCGGCTGTCTATTCGGCGCCGGCTCTCGGTTAGAAGATCGGACACGGCGTCGCGACCCTCTCGCATCGCGCGGGTCAAACCAACGATCTCGTCGAGTTTTTGCTCCGCAAAGGCCAGCCAATCGTGCACCTCGGTATCGAGCTGCGTCTCGAGCCCCAGATCGATGGGGACGTGGATCATCGAGCACGAGGGAGCGACGATAAGGCGATCTGGACCCACACTCGATTGAATCCGCTCCAGGACAGCCAGCGACCGCGCCAAGTCGTTCACCCAGACATTTCGCCCGTCCACCACCCCCGCCGAAAGGACCATGTGTTGCGGCAAACGCTGCAGCAGCGCATCGAGCTGATCAGGCGATCGAATCAGGTCCACGTGCAGACCGTCAACCGGAAGCGCCGCCGTTGTGTCCAGGCTCTCACCGAGATCGCCGAAGTACGTGGCCAGGAGGATCTTCAGGTCCCCGGCAGCGCTGCGAAGCCGCGTATAGGCCTGCTGGTATGCAGACAACTGCTTCGCATCGAGGTCCAAGACCAGGCACGGCTCATCCATCTGCACCCACTCGGCCCCGGATTCACCCAGACGGGTCAGGACCTCCTCGTACACCCCCACGAGATGATCAAGCAGATCCAGCGGCTCAACGGCGGGGTCCTTGGTCTTGCCAAGCATCAGGAATGAAAGCGGCCCAAGCAGGACCGGGCGGGTCTGCACGCCGATTCCTTTCGCTTCGTTGAATTCATCGATCGCCTTGGTGGACGCCAACGTGAACTTCTGGTCGGCGGCGAACTCGGGGACGATGTAGTGGTAGTTGGTGTCGAACCACTTGGTCATTTCCATGGCGATGACGTCGCGGCCGGTCGATTCGTCCTGGATACCGCGGGCCATGGCGAAATACGTATCGAGGTCAACACAGCTTGCCTTCCAGGCGTAGCGGTCGGGAACCGCTCCAACCATCGCGCAGGTATCCAGAACATGGTCGTAGAAGGAAAAGTCGTTGGATGGGATGTGATCGATCCCCGCGTCGCGTTGAAGCCGCCAGTTGGCTTTGCGGAGTTCAGCACCCACGGCTTCCAGCTCTGACACCCCACACGCGCCCGACCAGTAGCTCTCAAGTGCTTTCTTCAGCTCACGCTTTCGACCGATACGTGGGAAGCCAAGGTTTGAGGCAGCGGGCATTTCCATCCTCTCAATAAGTCAGAAACGGTACAGCTCGACAAGGCGAGATCATAGCCTTCCCCGCCGTGCTCATGTACAGTCCCAGTGTTCATTTGTGGCCCCCAGAGCACCCCGAATATCCTCGGCCCTAACCCCGGCTACGATCTCGTCGCAGCCTGCCAAAAATCTCGGTCCCGGCGGAGCCTGGCTTGAGCCAATCATACCCCTGAGGTTCGTATCTTGATCTGATCGCCATGGCCGACTCTTCAATCACTTTGCGAGGCGTGAACAAATCGTTCGGCTCTACGCACGCGGTGCGCCAGCTGGATCTGGATGTTCCGCGAGGCAGCCTTTGCGGCTTCCTGGGGCCCAACGGGGCCGGCAAGACCACCACAATCCGCATGATCATGTCCATCATCTATCCCGACTCCGGCTCCATTGAGGTGCTCGGCGGCAACGCCTTGAAGTCCAAGGACCGCATCGGCTATCTGCCGGAGGAGCGCGGGCTCTATCGCAAGATGCGCGTCGGCGAGTTCCTTCAGTACCTGACCAAGCTCAAGGGCGTACGACGGCGCGATCTTTCGACCTACATCCAGCAATGGCTCGAGCGGATCGACCTGCCGGATGTCTACAACAAGAAGTGCGAGGAGCTATCCAAGGGCATGCAGCAGAAGGTGCAATTCCTTGCCGCCATTCTCCACGAGCCTGAGTTGCTCATCCTCGACGAGCCGTTCTCCGGACTCGATCCCGTCAACACCAGGCTGCTGAACCAACTCATTCGCGAGCTGCAAGGGCAGGGCACGACGATCATCTTCTCGACACACGTGCTGCACCAGGCAGAGCTCATCTGTGATCGCATCTTCTTGATCAACAAGGGCGCGAAGATTCTCGACGCCACGCTTGAGGAGATTCGACAACGATTCGACCCAAGGACAATCATCGCCGAGCCGGTCGATGGCGAAGTGCCCAGCGATGGAATCGCGGGCGTACAAGCGGTGCGAAGACTCCCTCACTCAGCTGCGTTTGAATTGGAACTTGACAGGTCAGCTGACCCGCAGGTGATCATGCAGCGTGTTCTGTCGCAGCGCCCAATGCGATCCGTGGAACTACGCCGACTCAGCCTTGATGAGGTGTTCATCCAGGTCGTGCAGAACGACGTCGGCTCAGGCGCAGCCGAGCTTGCCCGCGAGGAGCTGAGTCATGTCTAAGGTCGCGGCCGTGGCCTGGCGCGAATTCAAGCAGACGGTCATGCGCAAGATTTTTCTGCTGGCAGTGCTCGGCATGCCGGTACTGGTCCTCGCTATCGCGGCGATTGCCGGCCTAATGATGACCTCACATCAGGAACCCCCGATCGTTGGAACAGTGGCGATCGTCGATCCCACGGGTGAACTGTCCGCAGCGGCGCAGATCGAATTCGACCAAGAGAACATCCGACGCGACGAGGAGCGCCAACAGCGAGAACTCGTAGAAAGCGCCACAGAAGCGATTGGTAGTGGGTCGATCCCATCGAGTCCCATGACCACCCCCGGCGCAATGCCAAAGGCAGCTCGGGGTGAGGTGATCATCACGATCGAGCGGGTTGAAGGGGATACCGACGCATCGCTGAGGACGCTCAAGCAACGTGTTCGCGAAAACGACCTGCTTGCGGTGGCGGTGATCGCGCCTGATCTTCTGGACACACCCTCTGATCGGGGTGAACGGCCGAATTTCCAGTTGTTCGTGTCGGAGGATCTCGACGGCGATCACGTGAGCCTGATCGAGCAACGACTTGGCGCATCCGTCGTGCGCGTTCGAGCCCAGCGCACCGGCCAGGACCCCGAAAGCGTCCTCGCCATGCTCAAGCGCCCCACGGCCCAAACGAAGCGGATGCTCCAGGGCGGCAAAGAGATGGATGCCTCGGCTGGAACCCGCAAGCTCGCCCAGATCATCATTCCCCTGGCCTTTATGATGCTGATTTGGATCGGCACGCTCACCTCAGGCCAACATCTCCTGATGACCACCATCGAGGAGAAGTCCAACCGCGTGATGGAGGTGTTGCTCAGCGCGGTCAGCCCGCTCCAACTCATGACGGGAAAGATTCTCGGCCACGGCGCTGTCGGCCTCTTGATCGTGCTCATCTATTCGTCGGCCGGAATCGTCGCCCTGATCATGATGGAGCGTTTCACCCAGTTCATCAACACGATGGATCTGGTGTACCTCGGCGTGTTCTATTTCATGGCATATTTCATGATCGCCTCGATCATGGCTGCGGTGGGTAGCGCCGTCAGCGACATACGCGAGGCGAACACGCTGATGACGCCGGTCATGCTGCTGCTGATGATCCCGTGGATGTTGTGGATGCCGATCACACAGGCGCCCAACGGCACGGTCGCCACGGTTTGCAGCTTCATTCCCCCGATGATTCCGTTCGCGATGATTCTTCGCCACGTCGCGGAAGAGCCGATGCCGATGTGGCAGTATCCGGTTTCGATCATTTGGGGTTACATCTGCGTGCTCGGCATGATCTGGATGGCCGCCAAGGTCTTCCGCATCGGGGTACTCATGTACGGCAAACCGCCGTCGCCGCTTGAGCTGCTCAAGTGGCTGCGGTATTCGTAGGTTGCCCCCGCCGGCTCAGTTGCCTTTGCGCTGCCCCACAGCCCTACACCAGCGAACTGGCTCGTCGAGCGAGCAGGCGGTACACTGTGCGTCTCCCGCGCGCTGCCGAGGCATTGCCAAGTGGCCCAGAAAGTTTACGACACCCCCGCGGCCGCTCTGGATGGGTTGCTGTTCGATGGCATGACGATCGCGGCCGGGGGCTTCGGCCTCTGCGGAATCCCCGAGCAGCTCATCATCGCCGTGGGCGCCTCAAGCGTGCGTGACCTGACGGTGATCTCCAACAACGCCGGCGTTGACGATTGGGGACTCGGGCTGTTGCTGCAATCCCGGCAAGTCAAGAAGATGGTCAGCTCCTACGTCGGTGAGAACGACGAGTTTGAGCGGCAATTTATCGCCGGCGAGCTGGAGGTTGAGTTCTGCCCCCAAGGCACGTTGGCGGAACGGCTTCGGGCCGGCGGCGCGGGCATCCCCGGCTTCTATACCCCCACCGGCGTCGGCACCATCATCGCCAAGGGAAAGGAGCAAAGGCAGTTTGACGGCCAAACCTACATCCTCGAACGCTCGATCGTTGCCGACCTCTCCCTCGTCAAAGCCTATCAGGCCGACCACGTCGGCAACCTCATCTATCGCCGGACCGCTCGCAACTTCAACCCCATGATCGCCGCCTGCGGCAAGATCACCGTCGCTGAAGTTGAACAGATCGTTGAGACAGGCCGGCTCAACCCCGAACACATCCATACCCCAAGCATCTTCGTCAACCGCATCGTCCAAACCGTCCCCGAGAAGCGCATTGAACAGCGCACGACGAGCGATCGGCCAAAGACCTGATCGCGCGCCGTCGACCGCTTCTTGCTGTAAAGCCGCGACCGTTGGTCGCGGTTTTCTCGTCGGCGCCAACGATGCTCTTCGCCGAACAATCCGCCCATCCAATCCCATAGCCCCCGGCTCCGCCGGGAGACG
>JAPUKX010000226.1 GCA_027295435.1 Planctomycetota bacterium
CCGCGGAGAACACGCCCCGGGGCAAGCTCGTGGACTGTCATTGTACCCTCCCCCACGAGCTTATGACAGGTCTGAGCCCACCGAACCGGGCTGATGATCTGTTCGACGAGCCGCTGCCTTAGAAGTTCCAGGTTCTGAGGATCGTGCGGCTGGGCCGTCACGTTCGACCAGACCCCCAGGCGCAGTGGGGAGAATTCGATCTCGGCTAGGGCCTGGGTCATCGTGTCAGCCGCAGACTGCATCAGCGGCGAGTGGAAGGCCCCCGCCACGGCCAGCGGCGTGGCCCGCAGATCCAGCCGCCCGGCAACCTCGATCGCACGCCGGCATGCCTCCAAGTGGCCGGACAGCACGATTTGGCCCGGTGCGTTGAGGTTGGCGATCACCAGGACCTCGCCCGACGCCGCTTCGTCGCAGATCGCCTGGGCCTGGTCTTCCCCGGCCCCAATAAGCGCGACCATGCCGCCTTCGGTTCGCTCGGCCGCATCCTGCATGAGCCGGCCTCGCTGTGCGACCAGCCGCAGGCCCTGGGCGAAGTCGAACGCCCCCGCCAGGTGCAGCGCCGTGTACTCGCCCAGGGACAATCCCGCCGCCGCCGCGATCGGCCGCTCGCCATCTCGCTCCATCAACCCCCGGTAGCTAGCCACAGCACACACATAAAGAGCCGGCTGAGCGACGTCTGTCCGGTTCAACTGATCCGCCGGCCCGCCAAAGCACAGCTCGCTCAGCGGCGCGCCCAGCGAGTTACCCAGGACCACGTCGGCTTCAGCGAACGTGCCCGCAGCCGCCTCAGAGGCGTCGTGCCACGCTTGGCCCATCCCGACGGCCTGCGCACCCTGTCCGGGACAGAGAATGACCGCTTCAAGTCCTTGTGCCTCCAAACCTAAGGACCTCCAAATCTTCAGGTCTCTGTTACAGCTTCCACACGCTGGTGGCCCAGGTCAGTCCGCCCCCGATCGCCGCGAACAGCACCGTATCACCGCGCTTGATCTTCCCGGCTCGCCAAAGCTGGTCGAAGCACAGGCCGACGGAGCCGGCAGAGCTGTTGCCGAACTTGTCGATATTGATGAACACCTTCTCCGGCGGCAATCCCAGCTTCTCGCGGGCCGCGTCGATGATCCGCAGGTTGGATTGGTGGCAGACGAACTGGCTGATCTGCGAAGGGCTCAGGCCGGTCTCGTCCAGCGCTTCCTGGATCATCTGGCGCAACTTGACGACCGCGAATTTATAGATTTCGCGACCGTTCATTCGCAAACATCCGATGCGGATCGCGTTTTCGCTGTCCGACTGTGGTATCTCATGGTCGCGCCGGGGCATGTACAGCGACTCCCAGTTTGTTCCGTCGGCGAACATCGTTTGATACAGGCAACCCAGTGCCTGATCCTCATCTCGGGTGAGGATGACGGCTCCGGCCGCGTCACCGAACAGGACCGACAGATTCCGATCGGAGTAGTCAATGACCGTGCTCATGGCATCGCAGCCGACAACGCCTATCGCGTTGAACCGGCCGCTACGAACCAATGAATCAGCCACGTTGATGCTATAGACGAATCCGCTGCACGCGGCGACGAGATCGAACGCGCCAGCTGGGGTAGCGCCCAGCTCAGCCGACACTCGGGCCGCCACCGACGGGCAGGTCATCTCGCCCGTGACGCTGGCGACGATCACCAGGTCCAGCTCGTTGCCTTTCATCGCTGCATCTTCCAGCGCACGGTTCAGCGCGTCGCAGCAAAGCGTGAACGTACCTTGGACCGGCTGATCAACGATCCGGCGCTCACGAATACCCGTGCGCTGGACGATCCACTCGTCGGTAGTCTCCAGCATCTTCTCGAGGTCGGCGTTGGTCAGCACCCCAGCGGGCACGGCCGACCCCACCCCAGCGATGCGAACCCCGCATCCGGCGCGCGGCGTCATGCGACCGCTTCTTCCTCGACGGCAAGTCGCTCGGTGATGGCCCGGTTGACACCCGACTCGAAAAAGAGCTTCGAGCGGTGGATCGCGTTGGTGATCGTGCGGGCCACGCTGGACCCATGACTGATCAGGCACACCCCATTGACTCCCAACAGCGGCGCTCCTCCGTATTCGTGATAATCGTGCTCGGCATAGATCTTCTGCACTACCGGCTCAAAGCGCGTGGCCAAATCGGGATCAATCGCCCGGACCTCGCGCGCGATCGCTTTGAAAATCCCCTCCGAAAGACCTTCGGCAAGCTTGATCATGACATTCCCAACCACGCCGTCCGTGACAATGACGTCGGCGCCGCCGTTGAAAACGGCGCGCCCTTCGATGTTGCCGACAAAGTTGATCGACGATAACGCTCGCAAGCGATCGCCGGCTTCCTTCATGTCGGTCGTGCCCTTTTGCTCCTCCCCGCCCACGTTCATCAGGGCGATGCGCGGGCGGTCCAACCCAAGGATATTGCGGGCGTAGATGTCGCCCATCACGCCGTACTGGGCCAGATGCTGGGGCTTGGGCTCGATGTTCGCGCCGACGTCAATCAAGACGACCGGGCCGTGAAACGTCGGAACCGTCACCGCGATGCCGGGACGATGAACATTGGGCAAGCGCCGCATGTACATCTGTGCCGCCATCACGTACGCCCCGGTGTTACCGGCGGAAACGGTGGCATCGACCGGCTCCAGCCCGCGCTTGGCCGCCCGGCGCGGGTTGGACAACTCGGCCAGTACCGTGAGCGAGCTGTCGGGCTTGCCCCGCACGGCCTCGGCGGGCGACTCGTCCATCGCCACCACCTGGGTGGTCTCCACCACGACGATGCGCTTGTCGCGGATGGTCCGTGCGGCCATAGCCTCGGTGATGACGTCGTGGCTTCCGACAAGCACCAGCTCGTCGGATTCATCAAGTCCCTTAAGCGCGGTCAGGGCTCCGTCAATGATCGCATCCGGAGCATTGTCGCCCCCCATCACGTCGAGGCCGATCCGCATGGATCATTCTTCCTCGCCGGACGTC
>JAPUKX010000227.1 GCA_027295435.1 Planctomycetota bacterium
ACATTCAGGTAGTCTCGATTCTCAGCTGATCCGCCTATAGGCAACCGCGAATCGCGGTTTTGGGGCAGCCAGTATATCCGACTCGGAAATGCCGGCCACCGGACCAAGCCGCCCCACCAGCCGGTCGTGGCTGTCACGTCCGCACAGACCGGGGACCTCCCTCTCGCCGCCCTGCGCGACGGCAATCAGCCGGAAGCCGGCGGGATGCGGTTCCACCGGCCGGAATTGAGCCCGATTGACCCAAAAACCGTTTCTCCGCACCGCCCAGCCTGATATACTCCCACGAAGGAGTTCCTCCGAAAGGCCTGGGTGTCGCCCACCGGGTAACTGACAGAGGTGCTGACTGGTACATCGCTGGTTGGTTGCGAGGCAACTCAACGAAACGCAATGATCGTGCTCGGTCAGTTGGTAAGGCTTGTGGACGCGAAAGGGGATGTAAGATGCAGACGTCGAATCAGATGTCTACGTGGCCGAGGATCGCGGTGGTCGCGACAGTCGTGTTTGTCGCTCCGTTTGCCCAGGGTCGTGGGCCGGTCGCCCAGCCGAAGTTGGGCGATCCGCTTCTAGGCCTCACCGCTGCCCAGCTGGATCGATTCGCTGTGGGCAAGACTGCATTCGAGCACGTGCTCACGGAGGCGGAAGGGTTGGGCCCGGTCTTCAACAAGACCGCCTGTGCCGGGTGCCACAATAACCCGAGTGGCGGGTCCGGCGTCGCCGTCGTGACCCGCTTCGGGACGATGGACGGGATGGGCAACTTCGATCCGCTCGCAGAGCTTGGGGGCTCACTTCTTCAAGCTGCCGCGATCAGTGACGAATGCGCTGAGCAGATCCCGGTCGAAGCAACCATCCAAGCCTTCCGGTTGACTCCCTCGACGCTGGGGTTCGGGCTGACCGAGGCGATTTCCGACGCGGACTTGCTGGCCAACGCAGATCCGGACGATCTGAATTTCGACGGCATCAGCGGCAGAGCTATTATGGTTTCGCCGTTGGAGGACCCGGGTAACATGAGGGTCGGCCGGTTCGGGTGGAAGACACATGCGGCCACGATGCTGACGTTCTCAGCCGGAGCGTCCCTGAATGAGATGGGCCTGACCAACCGGTTCATCACCCAGGAGAATGATCCCAACGGCATCAATCCACCGGAGTTGGTGGACTGCGATCTCGTACCGGATGATCGGTACGAGGACAATGTTTCATTGGGTAATGGCATGAACAAGGAGTTCATCGACGTCACCGCTGACTTCATGCGTTTCTCAGCTCCGGCACCCCAGACCCCGAAGTCGGGTATGACCGGCGAGGCGCTCTTTATCAGCATCGGTTGCGCCGACTGTCACGTCCCGCAGTTCACGACGCCCGATGATCCCTCGCTTGAGGATGCGATTCGCAACAAAGTCCTCCACCCGTACTCCGACTACCTGCTGCACGACATGGGCGCTGCCGGCGACGGCATCGTGCAAGGTGGTGCGGAGGCTCAGGAGATCCGCACGATGCCGTTACGAGGTCTCCGCTTTCGCGATCCGATGTGGCACGACGGTCGCGCAGCCGGGGGCTTCTTCGAGGATCGCATCAAGCAGGTGGTAGCGTGCCACTGTGCTTCGGGCAGTGAGGCCCAATCATCGGCCCAGCTCTTCCTCAGCGGCACGGTCGCAAACTGCCCCGACAGCCTACCAACGGGTGGCGACGGCTTCACGTGCGGCAACCCGGGCATCGTCAAGGGCGGCCTCGACGACATTCAGCGGGCGGCGGTCATCGCTTTCCTGGCTTCACTGGGCCGGCGCGAGTTCAACCACGCCGGACTCCTCGACATCGACGACAAGGTGGGCCCCGACGATTTCGTCGCCTTCGCCTCCTGCTTCGGTGGGGGCCCTTACACGCCGGATGACTTCTGCGCCATCGACGACGTGGATCAGGACGGCGACGTCGACTTTGACGACTTCAACGTCTTCCTCACGGTCTACAACGGCCCCCTGGAGGACTGTAACACCAACAAGGTGCTCGACCTGATCGACATTCTCAACGGCACGAGCCCTGACTCGAACGGCAACGGCATCCCGGACGAATGCGAATGCCTGGGTGACCTCTCCGGCCCTCTGGCCGTGCCCGACGGTGTTGTCGATGCGTTTGACCTGGCAACAGTGCTGGGCGCGTGGTGTTCTGCCGTGAACGACCCGAACCCGCCGAGCCCGCCTTGCGAGAATTGCTCCGCCGCGAATCTCGCCCTCGCGGACGTCAATGGTCCAGCCAACGCCCCTGACGGTTGTATCGATGCGTACGACCTTGCAAAGATCCTGGCCGGCTGGGGTACGTGCCCGTGAGCGGCAGCGGGTCTTAGTCCGAGTCGCGGCCACGCGCCGCAAGGGAATGCCAGCGATGACCGCCCCGCTGATCGCCTGGGCAAATGATGATTCCATTCCAGACGCTACCTCTATTTACACCACAACCCCCAAAGAGTGGGGATCGAGAACCATACCTTGGAGTGCCATCATGAACAGGACGCATCAAATGCAGGCGGTAGGGGCACTGACGTGCCTCCTGATCGCGGGTCCGGCGTTCGCCGGTGGTTGGGTCCAGTTTGCGGACGAGACCTCCACGCGCCTCGTCGCTGATCCGTCGCTGGGTAGCAACGATACGCAGGAGAAGGACTATGCCTGGGGTGATCTGGATCACGATGGCGATACCGACCTCGTCGTCGTCCGCAAGCAACCGTTCACGACGCCGGGTCGCCGCCGCAACGTCCTGTTCATGAACGAGGGGATCGCCGAGGGCCACTCGATCAACGGCGTCCTGGTTGACCGCACCAACCAATACATCAGCGGCTTCCTCGATGAGACCAACGACCGAGATGTGGTGGTGGCGGACGTCGATGGCGACACTTGGCTCGATATCATCACCGCGCCTACCTACGGCTCGGGTCTGCCCACGGCGATCTCGCATCCCCGTGTCTACATGAACCAGGGCGAGGTCGCAGGCGTCTGGCAGGGATTCCTCTATGAGCAATCCCGCATTCCCATCTTTCCGTCGGCGCCCAACTTCTGTGGCGTCGCGGCAGGCGATGTCACCGGCAATGGCGCCGTTGATCTCTACTTCGTCGATTATGACGCTGGCGGGTTCAACAACACCTATGACGATCGCCTGTTGATCAACAACGGCAACGGCTTCTTTACTGACCAGAGCACGGCCCGCCTGCCTTCGGGGTTTCTGTCGTCGGGCTTCGGCATAAACACCGTCATTGCGGATATGAACGGCGACGGCTGGAACGACATCCTCAAGAACGAAGCCGGCCCCGTCAAGACCGCCAACAACGCCGGCAACGGCTTCTTCAAGATCTACGAAACGACCTACGGCGGCGCCGCCTACTTCTTCAACACCGGCGATCTTAACAATGACGGAAAGCTCGACATCATCGTCAGCGATGACGGCGTCGATCGTTACCTGCTGAACCTGGGCAACGGCGCAAATGGGATGGCCGACTTCGTCCAGTTCACGTTCCCCTCGTCAACCAACGGCTTCGGCAGCAACTCGATCATTGCCGACCTCAACAACAACGGCTGGCCCGATGTGATGACCGCCGACGTGGACGTGGACATCCCAGGTTGCACTCGAGTCACGGATATCCTTCGCAACGACGGCAACGACTTCACCGTCACGTTCACCGCTAACACCGGCGGCATCCCCACCAGCATGCTCCAGGGCATCCATGACTTCGCCGTCATCGACCTCAATGGTGACTGCAGGCTCGACCTGGTCATCGGCACGTGCAACGGAACAACCGTCTGGATCAACCAGGCCCCGGACTCCGCATGTGAACCACCCGTCGCCTCGGGCGACATCACCGGCCCGCGCGCTGTGCCGGATGGATGCGTTGACGCCTTTGACCTCGGGGCCATGCTCGGTGCGTGGTGCTCCGGCGTCAACGACCCGAACCCGCCGAGCCCGCCTTGCGACAACTGCAGCCCCGCGAATCTGGCCATCGCGGACATCTCCGGTGCGTCCAATGTGCCCGATGGGTGCATCGATGCCTTCGACCTGGCAAAGCTGCTGGCCGAGTGGTGCTCCGCCGCCGGCGGCAATCCATGCGGCACCTGCTTCTAGAGCGGTTGCTAAGAAACTTGGAGCGACCGCTCCGAGCCGCGACTGAGAGGCCTCCGCAGGCAACTGATGATTCCATCCCAGACGCTACCTCATTTGAACCACAACCCCAATAGGGTGGGGTATCGAGAACCGTACGGAGGAGTGCCAGCATGAAGACCTATCAAACATCTGTGGCATTGACATGTGTACTGGTCGCGGGTCCGGTGTACGCAGGTACTTGGGTCCAGTACGCCGATGAGACCGGCACGCGCCTTGTCGCTGCGTCCTCGCTCGGTGCCAACGACACCGAAGAGAAGGACTACGCGTGGGGCGATGTGGACCAGGACGGCGACATCGACCTGGTCGTCGTGCGCAAAGTGATCGGAAGCAACTCCGGAAGCAAGCGCAACGTCTTGTTTATGAATGAGAACGGCGTGTTGGTGGATCGGACCAACGACTACGCCGTTGCTGCTGACGATGGTGGCCAGGGCTTCCTCGACCTCACTCCCGACCGTGACGTGGCACTGGTGGATGTCGATGGTGACGGCTGGCTGGACATTGTTACGGTACCGGCAGGCGCCTACACGCCGAACCTACCAAAGACCATCTCTCATCCGCGCATTTACATGAACCTGGGCAACGACGGAGGCGGCAACTGGCAGGGCTTTCTGTATGAAGAAGCGCGCTTCCCCCAGCTCGTCTCGGCGCCAAACTTCTGCGGCGTCGGGTTCGGCGACCTGACCGGTGACAACGCTCCGGACCTCTTCTTTAACGATTACCTCAATGGCCTCGAGAATCGGCTGCTGATCAACGACGGCACCGGCTTTTTTTCCGATCAGACGCCCAGCCGCTTCGCAGGCAACACGGCTTTTCTCACCGCCACGTTCTCAGTGCATTCCGTCATCGCGGACGTCAACCATGACGGGTACAACGACATCGTCAACAACCTTGCTCTCGGGCCCTACCAAATGGACATCGCCTACAACAATCCCGCCGATGAGGGGGTCTTCACCAGCAGCAACACCGAAACCGTCTTTGCCAGCAACGACTATTTCGTCGCTGTTGACGACCTGAACAATGACGGACTGCTGGATATTGTCATGGCCGATGACTTCGCCGACCGGTACTTCCTGAATCTAGGCAACGGAGGCGACGGAAAGGCGAATTGGGTCTCGTTCACCTTGCTCAACAGCACCAGCGGATTCGACAACAATACGGTGATCGCGGACCTGGATAACGACGGATGGAAAGATATTCTCATCGCCGATGTGGACGTGGACCTGCCAAGCTGCACGAGTCGGCTGGACATTCATCACAACCTGGGCAACGCGCCAAACGTCACGTTCCAGGAAGATGTCGGCAATCTGCCGACGAACTCCGGCGGCCCACTGCGCGGCACCCACGATGTGGCCGTGTTCGATATCGACGGTGATTGCAGGCTCGATCTGGTCATCGGCACGTGCAACGGAACAACCGTCTGGATCAACCAGGCCCCGGACTCCGCATGTGAACCACCCGTCGCCTCGGGCGACATCACCGGCCCGCGCGCTGTGCCGGATGGATGCGTGGACGCCTTTGACCTCGGCGCCATGCTCGGGGCGTGGTGCTCCGGCGTCAACGACCCGAACCCGCCGAGCCCGCCTTGCGAGAACTGCAGCCCCGCGAATCTCGCCATCGCGGACATCTCCGGTGCAGCGAACGCCCCCGACGGATGTGTCGATGCGTTCGACCTGGCGAAGCTGCTGGCCGAGTGGTGCTCCGCCGCCGGCGGCAATCCGTGCGGCAC
>JAPUKX010000228.1 GCA_027295435.1 Planctomycetota bacterium
AGCCGATATGCCGGTGATGTCCAGCCCCTTGCGAGCCGGCCACGGACTGATCCTCATCGTCATCGCGCTGTTGACGATCGGCGTGGTGATGGTCAATTCCGCTGGGCTGACGATCGACCCCGAGCGTCAGATCGACTTGCGAGATGTCCTGCTGGGCCGGCCGACCATCCTCGCCGGCCTGGCGGTGGCGATGATGCTCGTGGGTTCGCGGGTCCCTCTGGATCGGCTGTACCGTGCCCGGGGGGTTGCTTCGCCCTTGCCGTGGCTCGCCCTCATAATGGTGGCCCTGCTCCTGGCGGTGCATCTGCCGGGAATCGGACTGGAAGTCAACGGGGCCCGGCGGTGGATCAGCCTAGGGCCGATTAGCTTCCAACCCAGCGAAGTGGCGAAATGGGGTGTGCTGCTAATCTTGGCTGGGTACGCGGCGCGGCGGGCGGGCGCAACGGGGCAGTTCATGCGCGGCTTTGTGCAGCCCATGGCGTTCGTCGCGCTTCTGTGCGCATTGATCGCGACTGAAGACCTCGGCACAGCAGTGCTCATCGGGGCCGCGAGCGTCGGCGTGCTGCTGGCTGGCGGAGCGAAAGTCCTTCACGCCGCTGTCCTGGCACCACCGGCTGTGCTCGCGTTCGTTGCGGCAGTGCTGAGCAATCCGTATCGACTCGACCGACTGCGCGCATTCGTTGATCCGTATCAGGATCCCCAGGGCATCGGCTACCACATGATTCAATCGATGGCGACGGTGGCCGGGGGCGGTGTTCCCGGGCGAGGCCTTGGCAACAGCGTGCAGAAGTTCGGGTACCTGCCGCAAGACACCAACGATTTCATCTTCGCCATCATTTGCGAAGAACTGGGGCTCATCGGTGCCGCGGTGATCATCTGCCTCTTCTGCACCTTACTGTTGTGCGGTCTGTCGATCATCCGCAGAGTGGAGCATCCGGCCAATCGCCTGCTGGGTTTGGGGATCATGCTGACGATCGGCCTCCAGGCGGTGATCAACATGGCGGTGGTGACCGGGTTGGCTCCCACCAAAGGCATCGCCCTTCCGTTGGTCTCCGCCGGCGGCACGGGATGGGTGCTGACGGCATTTTCCATCGGGCTGCTGGTGTCAATGGACCGGGCCATCGCCAGCAGCAAACCGCGGCCGGCGTCTTGGGGCCGTCAACTCACTCCGTGCGGCGTCGATGCAGCGTCGCGGGTCGCGGTAAACTTGAGGCAGGCTTCTCTGTGAGTCGCAGGATGCTTCAATGGCTCATGGCAGCGAATCCGGTTCCAATGTCGCCAGGACCTATCTCTTTGCCGGGGGCGGATCAGGCGGACACCTCAGCCCAGCCCTAGCCATTGCCGAGCGGATCGGCGAGCTGGAGCCATCCGCGCGATCTCTGTTCGTCTGCTCCCGTCGAGAGATCGACGCGACAATGCTGTCGGAGGCGAAGGTCTGCTTCGAGCCGATCGCCGCCTCGCCCTTCTCGGTTCGTCCGCGACCGCTGCTTCGATTCGTGGCCAACTATCGCCGAAGTATCCACACGGTGAAGGCCCTGATCCAGCGGGAAAGGGTGGACCGTCTGGTCGCGCTGGGAGGATTCGTCTCCGCACCGGTGGTGGTAGCCGCTGCAAAGTGCCACGTGCCGGTGACCCTCATCAACCTCGACGACCCACCGGGCAAGGCCAACCGATGGATCGCCAAGCGGTGCGAGCAGGTTTTCTCGGCGATTGACGTTGGGCAGCTACCTCGGTTTGCGCAGCGGGTCGTCGGCATGCCGATTCGCCGCTGCGCGTTGGCGCCGCACGATTCCAAATGGTGCCGCAACGAATTGGGCCTCGATCCCGCCCGGCTGACTTTGCTGGTGACCGGCGCGTCGCAGGGATCGAGAAGCATCAACGCCCTTCTCATCGCCCTTGCGGCATCGGACCCGTCGATGTTCGCCGATTGGCAGGTTTGTCACCTCTGCGGACGGGCTGATTCCGACGCGGTCCGACGGGCGTATGCGGCTGCGAGTATCCCTGCGGTGGTGGTGTCGTTTGTGCACCACATCGGCCTGGCGTGGGGCGCGGCGGACTTGGCCATCAGCCGGGCCGGCGCCAGCTCCGTCGCCGAGGCCTGGGCCAACTCGGTTCCCACGATCTTTGTGCCCTATCCCCATCACCGTGACCAGCACCAGCAGCGCAACGCCCAGCCGATGGTCGCCGTGGGCGGAGCGGTCATCGAACCCGATCACCTTGACCCCACCATCAACGCTCACCACATCGGGACGACGCTTCGCGCGTTGTTGAGCGACCACGATCGACGCCGGACTATGCAGGTGAACCTCCGCGCCCACCCGCCCGCTGATGCTGCGGTCACCATCGCCAGGCTCTTGCTGGATCTACCCGACGATCAGCCGGGGAGCCCCGCTGATGCTCATGCCTTGACCGGTCAGGGCGCAATTCCGACCGCGGCGGGATAACCGTCCAGCCCAGGTGCCTAAAATGGAACTGGAAGGATGCCACTGGGAGGCAGATGGAAGATCGACATGCCATCTATTGAGGGCCGGACCAGATTTGTGGTGCTGACGCGGACCGGCGGCGGTGGCGAGCCCCTACCGACCCTGCTCGACCGCCGCACCGCAGGGCAGTGGCAGGCTCACGAGGCCGACGACCCGTTGGCGGCGCTGGCCGAGCTGTGCCTGCTTGACCGCACGCAGAAGTCACGCGTGGGTTGGGGGCAGCAACAGATCGAAGGGCTGGCCCTTGTCGTCGTCGAACCAACACGCTGGCCCCAGCTCGACGCCATGCTGGCCGCGGCCAGACGCTATGTGCCCCAGGCCAACCTGTGGTCCTATGTTGACGGAACGCTGTGCCCGCTGGCATCCGGCCACGAGCCGGTGACCCAACCAACTGCGAAGAACACAGCCCCAACTCACGGGGCGGCGAGCGAGAGTAAGCCATCACCACCCTCGGATACGCCTCAGATCACCCAGGAAGAAATCGCCATGCTGCTGGATAACGACGATCGAGGTCCGTCGAAATGAGCTCATACGGACCGCCAAGGCGAGTCGAGCACGGCCGGGTGCTCATCGTCGGCTGCGCCGATGCCACAAGGATTCCGCAGCAGGTCAGCCAGTCCGCCGACGGCGTACGCCAGACTTTACTCCACAGGGACAACCTCTTTGACGCCTTGGGCGAGGTGGCGATCGCCACCGCCGCCGAGCCGGTGGCGGCGGTGCTGATACCGGTTGATGTCGTTCGACTGTCCTCCGCCAACGCGCCGCAGGCATTTCGGCGGGTTGATCCTTCCGTGCGATTGATTCTGTTAGCTGAATCCCAAGAGGAGCTTGGGGGAATCGACGCGGTCGCGGACGGATTCGACGAAGTGCTAATCGAACCGGTCGGGGCGACCCGTCTCCAACAAGCCCGCGAGGCGACCCAACCGGCGGCCCGGACCATGCCACCGGTCGAAGCCGAGGCACCTGACCTCACCACGGCCGGTCAGGCCGAAGATCAGCCCATGGAACAGCTGGGCGACACCGACCTCGTCGAAGCCATACTGACTGATCCCGCCGGCATCCGGGACAGGGCCATGCAACTGATCGTCCAGCAGACGCAATGGGCTGACCTGGCGCTGACGGAAGATCGCCCACAGCGCGACGCCGAGCGCGCAGGGGCGTCGGCGGACGTGCGCTACGGCCGGCGATCCTTCGGGGTTCTTTCCTCAAGCCGGGGCAGCGTTTCGCAACTGCGGCCGTGGGCTGATTGGCTGGCGCGATGGCTGGCCCTGGATCGAAACTTCCGCGACTACCGAGAGATGGCCTTTCACGACGAGCTGACCGGAGCGGGGAACCGGCGGTTCTACGAAGTCTTCATGCAACAGACCATGCCCAAAGCTGCCCGCATGCGCCGAGCGGTAACGGTGATGGTCTTCGACCTCGACGACTTCAAACATTACAACGATCAGTTCGGACACCATGCCGGCGATGAGGTGCTGCGCGAGACCGTGCGGCTGCTGAACTCGGTGATCCGCAAGGGCGACCGGGTCTGCCGAATCGGCGGCGACGAGTTCGTCGTGATCTTCGCCGATCCCGAGGGCCCGCGAGAGCCGGGATCCACTCCGCCGGAGACCGTCGAGCAAATCGCGAAGCGTTTCCAGGATCAGATCTGCCAGATGAAGTTCCCCAAGCTGGGCGTCGATGCACCCGGCACGCTGAGCATCTCCGGCGGGCTGGCCACCTATCCCTGGGACGGAGCCGATCCAGCAAGCCTGCTCCGCCACGCTGATCAACTGGCGTTACAGTCGAAGAAGAAGGGGAAGAACGTGATCACCATGGGTCCGGGGGCCCGGGGAATCTGTGGCGCCAACGATCCCCCTGCGTAATGGTGCCCGCCACTCCGCGAAACGATCACCGCCCGAAACGACTCCCGTTCCCTTTGTCATTCCCTCTTTCGTTTCCGTCGGCGCCGAACACCCGCCCGGGCAGCGCTCGACCAAGCGCCGCGGCGACGTGACGCGAAGCCGCAAAGAGCGCCCCAAGATCAACGCCTGTTTCGTAACCCATGCGGTTACACAAATACACCAGGTCTTCCGTGGCCAGGTTTCCTGCTGCGCCCGGGGCGTAGGGGCAGCCCCCCAGCCCGCCACAGGTCGCATCAAAGCTCACCACGCCCAGTTGGATCGCGCGCAGCGCGCACGCCAGGGCCGTGCCGCGAGTGTCGTGCAAGTGCAGTGTGGTTTGGGCGGGCTCCAGCAGGCCGGTCAGACCCTCGTACAACCTGTCAATGTCGCTCGGCACGGCCACGCCGATCGTCTCCCCGAGGTCAATCTCATCAGCGCCTATATCCAGCAATCTGGCAGCCACCTCACGCACCCGCCCCGGATCAATTGCGCCTTCATATGGGCAGGCCACGGCGCAGCTGATGTAGGCGCGAACGGGCAGCGACGCGGACCGCGCTTGCGCGATCACCGGCGTGAAACGCCGTAGAGTCTCGCCGATCGTGGCGTTGGTGTTCTTGCGGCTGAACGTCTCGGAGGCGGCGGTGAACAGCGCGATCTTGTCCACGTGTGCCGCCAGCGCGCGCTGCATGCCCTCTTCGTTCGGCACCAGCGCCGAGTACACCACTGAATCCCGACGGCTCATTCGCCCAAACACGTCCTCGGCATCACCCAACTGCGGCACCCATTGGGGGCTTACAAAACTGCTGACCTCGATCTCGGCCACGCCGGCCTGCGACAGCAGATCGACGAACGCAACCTTCTCCTGAACGCTGACCACCACCGCCTCGTTTTGCAGCCCATCCCTCGGGCCGACCTCGGTGATGCGAATGTGTTTCCGCGCAGGCATTGGGCACTAAGCATGAGGTATCGAGCGGTGAATCCCCTAGCCCCCGTCTCTGCCGGGGGGCTCCTTCCTCGTCAAGGTGAAAACAAAGAACCCAAGCACGACGAGCATGAGCACGCCGCCGATGACAAGCAGGATCCACTCGTAACCGGCGCTGCCTTCCTGTACGGATTCTGCAACCATCATGTGGATTCCCCGGCCTCGCGGGCGCTTGAAGCTTGCGGGGCGACTGGTTTGTAGAAGCGAAGGCCGCAGACGACGGCGTCGGTTTGTTCGCCTTCGGCATTGACCAGCACGGTCGTGCCGGGATCGGCCGACTTCGTCTTGAGCATGGCAAAGGCGATAGGCGCAGCACCGAGCATGGGACTCAGCGTGCTGGAGGTCACCATGCCGATCTGTCGGTCCATGCCTTGTTGCTCTTTCGAAAACACCTCAGCACCACCGACCGGAAGCAAGTCTCTGCTCGGCTTCAACCCGACGAGGATCTGCTTCGGCGATCCGAGGCTCTCCATTCTGGCCACGATCTCCTGACCAAGGTAGCAGCCTTTGGTGAAGCTGACGCGATCGTGCAACTGGCCGGTCTCATGCGGCAGATTCGTCGGCCCAAAGTCGATGTTGAACAGCGGAACTCCTGCCTCGATGCGCGCGACGTTGACCGCATGCCAGCCGACCGGCCGAACGCGGCGCTTCCCCTGGCCGAGCTTCTCATCGGTCGCGACCAGGGCATCCCATACCGCCTCGGTCCGGTCGTGGGGAACAATGAGATGCAGCCCCACCTCGCCGGTCTGATCGAGACGGGCGACGACCACTTCGACGCCGGCGATCCGGACCGTCGTCGCACCCAGCGCATCGAGATCAAACGATGTGCCCCCGCCGGCCTCGGCGATCACCGCCTGCGCTACCTTGCCGTGCACCGCAAGGTGATACAACTCGCTCGACGCGTCGGTGATCTCAACGTCTTCGGTAAACAGGAACTCCGTGAGCGTCTTGACGGTGTGATCGACTTGATGGATATCCAGATCGACCAGCAGCCGATCACCGAGCTCGATGAGAAAGAGGTCTGCGACGAGGCGACCCTGCCGGCTCAGCCAGAACGTCGGCTTCGCCACGCCCCCTTGGAGATCCTTCAACTCCTGGGTCAGCATGCGATTGAGGAATTCGCGCCGGTCGTCGCCGGTGATTCGGATCGTCGCCCGATGGGGGCAGTCAAAGAGCCCCGCCCCCTTGCGAATGGCCGCGTATTCGGCCTCGAGGTCGCCAAACGTGGCCAATAGCTCGCACCGAACTCGGCCCAGATCATTCAAAGGGCCGTAGGCGACGTATTGGGGATCGGGCGCCGCGGCCCGCATGCCCACCGCGGCCCCGGGACGATGCGCAGCTGCATTCGGGTCGGGTCGGGGATGATGCGAATAGGCCTCGTGGCGTTTGCGAAGGGGGCTTTCGTGGGGCATGATGGGGCGTCCGGGGGTCCCTGCCCGAGGATGGTAGGACTTTTACCCCAAGGCGGCCGATGGCGCCGAATTTGTCTTGCCCGCCCAGAGGCCTCATCTGCTTGGAAAGGACAGCCGCTTCATGGACCTCGACCTGCTTGGGAAACTGTGCGAGACGCCGGGTGTGCCGGGGCGGGAGGAGCGCGTTCGCCGGTTGATCACCAAGAGCATCAAGGGGCTCTTCGACGAGGTTCGGACCGACCCGATGGGTTCCTTGATCTGCACCCGCAAACCGACAACCCCGTCAAAGCCGCGCCAACCGACGCGGGTCATGATCGCGGCTCACATGGATGAGATCGGCTTCTACGTCCGGCACGTCGATGACAAGGGCTTTGTGTGGATCAACCCCGCAGGCGGATTCGACGCGCGGAATCTCTTCTCCCGGCGGGTGTTGGTCTGCTGCGCCAGCGGCGACTACGAGGGCGTGATGAATCCCAGCGGGAAGCCGCTTCACATCTCCACGCCCGAGGAACGCAAGAAGGTGCCGGAGACCACCGAGTTCTTCATCGACCTGGGCATGGATGCTAAGAGCGTGCAAAAGAAGGTGACCATCGGCGACTTCGTCGTGATGCACGAGCCGTTCATCGAACAACCCAGAAAGGTCGTTTCCAAGGCGCTGGACAACCGTGTGGCGTGCTTCGTGGCCATCGAGGCAACACGCATTCTTGCCAAGCGCCGGACGCAGGCGGCGCGGCATCGATGTGAGCTGATTGTCGTGTTCACAGTGCAGGAGGAAGTCGGCCTGCGAGGCGCAACGACCGCCGCGAACTCCGTCGGAGCCGACATCGGCATTGGGCTGGATACCACCCTGGCCTGCGATACGCCCGGCATAGGGGAAACCGAGTGGGTGAGCGCACACGGCCGAGGCGTGGCGATTATGGTTCAGGATTCATCCATGATCGCCGACCACAAGCTGGTTAACGATCTGTGCAAAGTGGCCCGGACCAAGAAGATTCCCTATCAACGCTGCATTCTGCCGCGCGGCGGTCAGGATGGCGCGGCCATCCAGCGAGCCGGCTCCGGAGCCCGCACCGCCGCCATCGTTTGCGGTACCCGCTACATCCACACCGTCACCGAATCCATTGATAAGAAGGACCTCCAGGGCGCGATCGACCTCGTCGCCGCCTGGCTGCCCACGGTGAAATGAAAG
>JAPUKX010000229.1 GCA_027295435.1 Planctomycetota bacterium
AGCATCACAGGCATGTCACGATACCGCCGAAGAGTTGATTCGCGAGGTCAAGCGCTGCGACGCGGTGGCGGTGGTCGGGTGCGAGCCCAGTTGCGTCTCAGCGATAACCGACGACTGGCTGGACCTCGATATCGGGGTTGATCCCGACTCTCTCAGCGAGCTTGCGGCGAAGACGTTCCTGGTCGAGCAGTTTGTGGACACTCATTGGGATCAGGGCCGGTCGTCGCTAGCCGCCGGGTCGCTGATGCATGATCGGCGGGTTCTTCTGCACGGGCATTGTCACCAGAAAGCGCTGTGGGGGATCGAGAGTTCCGCGAGTCTGTTGCGGCGATTGCTCGGCAGCCGGCTGAGCGTCCTTGACTCCGGATGCTGCGGGATGGCTGGCGCATTCGGCTATACCCCTGATCATTTTGATCTCTCGATGCGCATCGGCGAGCTGGCGCTGTTCGGGGCGATCCGATCCGAGCCTCAGGCAGCGATCGTTGCCCCCGGGACCAGCTGTCGGCATCAGATCCTCGACGGCACCGGCCGAAGAGCGCTTCATCCAATCGAGCTGGCGGCGACGATGTTGGGGATTTCGGCCGGCTAACGCAGCGGATTGGAACCGCCTCAGTCGCTGCCAAGTTGTGAAGTAACGGCCGACATATCCCAGGCGATCAGGGAGACAATGCGTTCCTGCATCTTCTTCGCCTTGCTTACGGTTCCCGGCTTACGAAGCCCGTTGGCGAGAATGCTGAAGGAGCGGCGCCGACCATCCGGCATCGTGATGTAGCCGCTTAGGCAGCTGACATACTTGATATAGCCGGACTTCGCGTGCACCGTCGCGCCGTACAGATCGGCGTTGCTGAACCGGTTGGCCAGGGTGCCGCTTTGCCCGGCGTGTGCGAGACTGTCGATGAACATCGGCCCAATCCGCTCATCGTGGTGGAACGTGTTCAACCACGCCGTGAGGGTTTCCGCAGCGATGCGGTTCTCTCGGCTGAGGCCTGAACCGTCGGACACAATGATCTTCGCCGCGAGCTTTGGATTTTTCAGCCGCTCGTGAACCACGTTGCGGACAACCGCCGAGCCGTTGATCCACGATCCAGGATCATTGGTCAGAGAAAAAGCCAGCCGCTTGATCAACGACTCTGCGTAGAGGTTCTGGCTTTGGCGGTTGCAGCGGGTGATCACAGTGCTGATTGGAGTGCCGATGACCGGGCCCACAAGGTCGCCGCTTGGGGCGGGCTCAAGTGACTCGGCGACACGAAAACGCTCAACCTTAACTCCCGCTTTAGCCAGCCGATCGGCGAACAGGTGGGCAAAGAACGCCGGCATGTCGTGCGTCGTCACGGGCACCGGCGCACGATAGGAATGCTTGACGTTGCCGTAGAACGTCAACTCGTTGGTGTTGTGTTTACGAGCGATCCATACATCATTGCGATCATGGGCGCTCTTGCGAGTCGTGGCACGGTTCATCGGATGCAGCCAATCAACGTACGGTCGGAAGAGTGTCAGCTCCGGCCGTTCGCCGGCGCCGGGGCTGGGATAGAAATGCAGGACGTTGAGGTGGAAAATGAATCCGGAAACCTCCGCGCAATAGCGGCGATTCAGTTGATCGATCGGCCAGGCGGGATGAACGAATTGCCGATCGAAGATTCGGTCGTCCACAACGACCTCGCTCACGTCCGACATGCCGGATTCGACGACGGCCTGCACCCATAGATCGATGAACGTCTCGATGTCGATGCCTTGCTGCCCCCTGAGTTGCATCAGTTTCAGGAGATCGGGGTCGCCGAAGCCTGGGTCGCCGTCGCCGACGATGATGAGGCGATCACCATCGCGCAGCAGCCGGGTCTTGAACTTGAAATCCGCCCCTAGGATGTGCAGAGCGGCGCCGGTCGTAAGCAGTTTCATGTTGCTGGCCGGGATCAGCAGCTCGTCGGCCTTGAACGAGACGAGGGCCGCCCCGGTCTCGGCGTCGCGAATGCTGACCGCAACGGTGGCCCCGGCAAGTGGGGCCCGCTTGATGGCGACGTCGACCTCGTCTCGCAGACCGGCGACGGCCGCAGCAGCAAGCCAATAAACGATGACCAGTGTGCCCAACGCTCCATGCGCAAGTCGGCTCATATACGACCTCTCCATCCGGCACGTCCCAGCACAGCCATGGTATCGGTTCTGCGCGATGGGTTGCTCCAATGCAGCCCATCATAGCGAGCACTCAAGCCACCACCTCACAGAGGCATTCCTGCGATCAGCCCTGGGCGGGGTAGCGGCGCGGTTCCAGGAGATACACTCAGCACATGCTGAATCGTGAAGCGTGCGAGCGACGCGTCTATCGGCTGGCGACGCTGCTCATCGGCGATCCGGTCACCGCTACCCGAGTGATTGAGGCGGTTGTGGATGCCCAGCCGGACCTTCGCAGGCTTGATAGCGCCCATTTGGACCGGCTCACCGTCCTGCGGAGTCGGGAGCCGGGCCGCGCTACCATTGTTGATGCCGCGGTGCCGCCAGCCGTGGCGAGCGCTTTGGCTTCGCTGCCCAGCCAACAGCGCGAAGCGTGGGTGTTCACCCACGTCTACCGTGTGCCGCAGCGCGAGACGGCCCGGGCGATGGATTGCTCGGTAACGGCAACGACTCGACATCTTCAGATGGCCGAGCCGGCCATGGCCGCTCCTGCGAGCGATCCCCCCAAGATGGCTGCGAATGCGCTGCTCAAGTACTCCATGTCGCTGGAGGTGCCGGCGTTTTGGCGCGCCCAGCGGCGACGCCGCCAGACAATGCGCCGGCTTCGGCTGGCTATCGTGGTGGGGCTGGTGCTGGCGGCGATGATCCTGGCCCTGACGTGGCTGAAGGGCGTGCTCGCAGCGGCGTGAACCGACGCCCCGGCGGTGGTATCGTGGGCGCTGTGAGGGTGTCCGTCGTGAGCGAACAGGTCAACCGCCCCTCTGTGCTGCCATGGTTCGGCGTCGCCGCGGTGCTGGCGGTGACCGTGATCGTGGTCGCGATCATCATTCGCTCAGCCCCCGTTGGTCCGCCGCAGGAAGCGTCCGACACAAGGGATCAGTTGCAGGAAGCTGTACCTGCCGTCCCCGGCGTGCGGGCGGTTCTCACGGCCGCCGGCGTGACGGTTCAACGCCGGCTGCCGGCGATGGCGTTTGCATTGGGCGACGGCCAGACACTCGACGCTCGGCTTCCGCCCGGCCCTTTCGACGGTGAATTCATCGTGACGTTCCATCCCGGGGCGGTTCGGCGAGCGGCGCTTGGGGCCGAAATCCAGGGCGGATCGCTGATGATCCAACGCAAGGGAAAGGTGCTGGCGTCGGACTATGCCGGCGACAAGCCAAGGGTGCTGATGACCGACACGGTCTTTCTGCCGAGCCGGTTGGTCACGTTCACCTATCGCTTCCGCCGGGACGGTGGCGGACCCACACGGCTGCGGGCGCTGTGGCAGCCTCAGGATTCGACCGTTGCCGTTGCGCTCCCCAGCGACGGCGGTGGTCTGCTGGCGGACGACGCAGTGGCGGGCTTCGCACTGGTGCAGCAGTTGAACTGTGTGGCCTGTCACATCAGCAAGGACCCTGATTTGCAGGCCGAGCTCAACCTCAACGCCGCGCCGATTCTCGGCCAGATCGGTGCTCGCGCTCGTCCGGATTGGATTCGCAAGTGGATCGCCCAGCCGCAGTCGCTCAAGGACGGCGCGTTGATGCCCGTCCTCTTTCACCCCGCGGAGCTTGAACCCAGCCGGCTTGATGATCTCACTCATTTTCTCGTCTCCATGGGCGGGCCGATCGACGAGACGCAAAGCGAGCCGAATCGCGATCTCGTTGATACTGGTATGGTGCTCTATCACACCGTCGGGTGCTTCGCCTGCCACGGTCCGCATGAGCCGATTGAGAATCTCCCGGGCTTTCGGCCGCCTGGCCCTAAGCCGGGGCGATCCTACACTCCCCTTGGACCCCTGGCATTCAAGACCACGCCGGGTCGGCTCGCGGCATTCCTGGGAGATCCGCTTGCCATTCGGCCCAGTGGCCGCATGCCCTCGCAGAACCTCACCGAGTTTGAAGCTGAGGCGATCGCTTCGTATCTCATCCATCGTGACGGCAGGAATACGCCAACGGTCAAGCACCAGCCATTCGTGCTCGATGGGCCACGCATAGAGCGCGGTGCAGCGATCTTCGCCGACAAAGGCTGCGCCAACTGCCACAGGCTCGGGCCCGACCGGCCGACGATCATCTCATCGCTTCGTGCGCTTTCGCTTGAGCGTGTGAGCGAGTCAGTGAGTGGGCCGATCAATGCGCCGGAAGGATGCCTTGCCCAGGCGCCTCCGCCGGGCAGTGCCGACTTCGGGATCACCGCCGGGCAGCGGACCGCTATCGTTGCCTTCCTGCGTACCGTGCCGATGCGGCGTGGCTGGGATGTGCCGCACGATCGGCTGGCTGCCACGATGGATCGGCTCAACTGTCTCGCCTGTCATCAGTTCCATGGTGCGGGCGGGCCTGAGCGCGCGGTCGCCCCGTATTTCACGACGCTTGGCGGTTTTGACCTGGGCGATGAGGGTCGTCTGCCACCGGACCTCGGCCATGAAGGCGCCAGACTCAACCCACATTGGCTGGCCAACGTTCTGTCCGAACATGGAATCGCCCGGCCGTATATGGC
>JAPUKX010000023.1 GCA_027295435.1 Planctomycetota bacterium
TCTGAGCTCAGCGAGGCGCGCGAAGACCTGGTGGACGCGATCGTAGTCCTTCAGCCACCCTGACAACTGGAGCTCCATCGCCAGCCCCTGCGCGTGGTCGGGCCATTGCTCGTTGAACGTGGCTACCCGATCACGAAACGAACGGACGACTTCGAGATCTTCATCAGCAATTCCGCCCCTGGCTCGGAGAGACGAATACAGGTTCCCAAAGGCCTTGCGAAGCGAGGCAAACTCGGCATCCTCCTCGCTCGGGACCGCCGCCGGGCCCGGGGGAGCCGGCTGCGTCTGCGTCGCTGTCGGTTGCTCCGCGCTTGCCAGGATCATCAGCAGTACGGTGAGGATCATGGTCGGCATCATTGTGTTGCTCCTGATCGGGACGGCTCTTATGGGCCTCATACGATAGCAAGGTTGACGCGCACGCTGGGCGACTCGGTAGCGATCGCGATCGGCTATGTTCGCTGGCTGGGTCTCCCACCGGTGTCAGATGCTTCGGCCGCCTGCCCGTGGCACCTGCTATCCATCGACGGCTATCGGGTCACCTTCCGCTGCCATGGCGCGGCGGCAAAGAGCCCAATTCTGCTGTGTATTTCCGCTTGCATCTCTTTGGAAACATGCTATGATGCGCCGTGTCGCTCAAATCCCTTTGCCCCCGGAAGGGCTCGGTATGGGGCTTGCCCCTACCGGGCCTTTTTTCACGGTTCCCGTCGTTTGACCCACCAGCGGCAGTGCAGTTCAGCAGAAGAAGTGGGGGCATGAGACCCAAAGCCGGCGTCTGCCTTGCGGGCGTGTTCTTGCTCGTCGGTGGGGGTTGTCATCAGGTGCCCCGGCCCCCATCACGGATAATCACGCCGTTCGACGGACTCGTGGTTCTTCCTGATGTCCCCGCCATCGAAATTCAAGCATGGACCTGCCTCGATGCAGGCTGGCTTGAGCAGATCGCCTGCTCGCCCGCCACCCGCGAGCATGAATCGCTCGTCGTGATAAAACCTCGACCGAGCGAGATACACGCTGCGATGCTGCTGGCCGGATTCCAGCCCGGTTCGCCAGGCATGTGGAGCTACGACAACGACGCTCTTGAATTCACACCGCCGACGGGTGACCGGCTCGACGTGTTCGTCCGCTACGAAAGCGCATCCGGGGAAACGATCGAGGAGCCGATTCGCAACTGGATTCAGGATCATCTCGGCCGGCCGGAGTTTCCCGATGATCCGTGGGTGTTCGGCGGCTCCGCGTTCTCGCCGAATCCCCAGGGGATGGACCCCGGCGAGCAGTACGTGGCGGACATGACCGGCTCGATCGTCGGCTTGGTAACCTTCGGCGACGAGGTGATCGGCTTCTCGCGTGTCTGGGCAGATCAACAGGCCGTTCAGCCCCCACAATGGCAAGTCCGCTCCGATCACGTCCCACCCCTCGGAACCGAAGTGGCGCTGATCCTGCGTAAGGCGGTCGGCGATGGAGCCGACTCACCTTGACCGGCCAACAACGAACCCTTCCCACTAGCCCGTCATTCCTCTCCAAGGCCACTGCTCATCAGCCGCCGGGCGGCGCACAGGGCGATGGCGATGGCGTCGGCCACGTCCGGGGGGCTGGGCAGCTCGGCCAATCGGCACTGGCTCATGATCGCCTGCTGAATCTGCGCCTTGGTCGCGTGACCGTTGCCCGCGATCGCCTTCTTCACCTCGGTCGGCAGCAACTCATCAATCGTGACGCCCCGCGACTCACCGGCCAGCAACACCACCCCGCGAGCATGGCCCATCAGGATGGCCGTCCGAACGTGGCGATAGTGTGAAAACAATTGCTCGACCACCATGATGTTCGGTCGAAGCTCATCGAGCAGCGCTGTGAGATCGTCATAGAGCTGGCCGAGCCGAAACGCCATCGGCGCCTTGGCCTTGAGTCGTAGAACGCCTGCCTCGACAAGCGCGGGTTCCTGAACGTTGGGCCTCAGTTCGACGCACCCGTAGCCGGTGAGCCTCAAGCCGGGATCAATGCCCAGGACCCGCATCCACACAAGCATAACCGTAGGGAAGGCCTGTGGCCTGCCGGCTCATACGGTCGCCCGCGAATATGCATGCCTGGCTGTAAAGTTCAGGTACAGACGGCGGGAGGGGGCAAAGCCGGCCAAAGGACTGGCCTCATCTGTGCCTTCGTGCCTCACTGCCTTCTTACCGTGTCGCTTTCGATTCGGCCGTCGCGAAGCAGGACGACGCGCTGGCAGTGCTCGGCGATGCGCTCGTCGTGGGTGACCACGATGATGGTCATCCCTTGGGAGTGCAGATTCGACAGGAGTTCAAGAATCGTTTGGCCGGTCTTCGAATCAAGGTTGCCAGTGGGCTCATCGGCCATGATGACAGCGGGGTTGTTCACCAGCGCCCGGGCGATGGCGACGCGCTGCTGCTCGCCGCCGGATAACTCGCTCGGCCGGTGGCTCAGCCGATCGCCCAACCCAACCTGCTCCAGTTTCGCCACACCGCGGCGGTGGCGCTCGGCCCGGGACACCCCCTGATAGAACAGCGGAACCTC
>JAPUKX010000230.1 GCA_027295435.1 Planctomycetota bacterium
ATCCGCCTCAACCGCCCCAAAGTTCTCAACGCGCTGAATCCCCAACTCATGACGCAGCTCGCCGAGCAGATGGAAGCGTTTGACGGCGACGATGCCATTCACGTCATCGTACTCGCCGGCAGCGAACGGGCGTGGGCGGCCGGAGCGGACATCGGTGACATGGCCGAGTGCTCTACGCTTCAGATGTACCAGCGTGATCAGTTCGCCATCTGGGATCGAATCAAGCGCATCAAGAAGCCGATCGTCGCCGCGGTCAGCGGGTACGCCCTCGGCGGCGGCTGCGAACTGATGATGCTTTGCGATGTGGTCATCGCCTCGGAAACCGCGCAGATCGGCCAACCCGAGATCAATATCGGTGTGATGCCCGGAGCCGGTGGAACGCAACGCCTCACCCGAGCCATCGGCAAGGCCGCCGCGATGGACGTGATCCTCACCGGCCGTTTCCTGTCCGCCAAGGAGGCCCTGGCGGCAGGCCTTATCAGCCGTGTGGTGCCCAAAGAACATTACTTCAGCGAAGCGCTTCGCGTCGCACACGCAATGGCCGCAAAGGGCCCGATCGCTTTGCGGTTGGCCAAGGATGCGGTCCTGAAGGCGTTCGAGACCACACTCGCAGAAGGACTGGAATACGAACGCAAGCTCTTCTACATGCTCTTCAGCACCGAAGACCAAAGGGAAGGCATGCGGGCGTTCATGGAAAAACGCAAGCCGAAGTTCAAGGGGAAATGATTTTCGGGCATAAAGCCGCGGATGCCATCCGCGTCTTTACGAGGAAGGATTCTTACCATGCCAGCCACCGCCACCGAATACGAAACAATCACCCTCGAAACCGCCGATCACATCTGCACGATCACACTGGCCCGCCCGGATGTGCTCAATGCATTCAACGATCAGTTGACCTTCGAACTGCAAGACGCGCTGAAACAAGCCGAGCGCGACGACGATGTGCGCGTGATCGTTATCACCGGCCAGGGCAAGGCCTTCTGCTCCGGCCAGGACCTCGGCGAACTCAAGGAGCGCTACGTGCCCGGCTACGTCCCCCAGCTCGGGCCTGATCTGCGCAAGCGCTATAACCCGATCATCAAGCGCATCCGCGAGATGGACAAGCCGGTGATCGCCGCCATCAACGGCGTGGCGGCTGGGGCCGGGTGCTCCCTCGCCCTGGCCTGTGATATGCGCATCGCTTCCGAACACGCGTCGTTCATCGAAGTGTTCATCCACGTCGGTTTGATCCCGGATTCCGGAAGCACGTTCATGCTGCCGCGCCTCGTGGGCCTCGGCAAGGCGATGGAAATGTGTTGCACGGGCGAGAAGGTCTCAGCTGACGAGGCGCTTCAGCTCGGATTGGTTAACAGGGTCGTTGCCGCCAATGTGTTGTCCGACGAGACGAATAGATTGGCGAGCAAGCTGGCGGGTCTCCCTTCGAGGGGACTCGCGCTGACCAAGCACCTGCTCAACCAGTCCTTCGACAACGACCTCAGCCAGCAGCTCGAAGCCGAAGCATTCGCTCAAGAGACCGCCGGCAAAACCGAGGATCACCACGAGGGCGTCGTCGCATTCATCGAGAAGCGCAAGCCGACGTTCAAGGGCCGGTAGCGATCAGCAGTCAGCGATCAGCCCACTCAGGCATCGGATTGATTGACACGCCATGAAGGACTTCCGCGACCTCGTCGTTTGGCAGAAGGCGCATGATGTAGCGCTTCGGGTCTATCAATTCACGCGCCCATTTCCTACCGAGGAGAGATACGGCCTGACCGCCCAGTTGCGCCGCAGTGCCTCGTCAATCGGTGCCAACATCGCTGAAGGATGCGGAAGGGGCAGCGACGCTGATTTCAGACGCTTCCTTCACATAGCAATGGGATCCGCAAGCGAACTCGAATACCATTTGCTGCTCTCACGCGATCTGCACTACCTCGGTGAGAACGACTATCAGTCGCTAAACGGCGCAGTCACTGAAGTGAAGCGAATGTTGACATCGTTGATCCAGAAGCTGACAGCTGATGGCTGAGTGCTTTCCCACCATCGGCATCATCGGGGCGGGAACCATGGGCGCAGGGATCGCCCAAGTCGCCGCGACCGCCGGCTGGACCGTGCAACTGATTGACGTCGACGAAGCCACCGTGAGGACCGCGATCGACGGTGTCCGCCGGCGGCTCGATCGGCTGGTGGAGAAGGACCACCTCACAGCCGAGCAGCGCGACGATATAGCCAACCGGTTGCGGGCGGCGACGGGGCCGGACAGCTTCACCTCAAGCCGGTTGGTCATCGAAGCGGTCGTCGAGGACCTCGACGCCAAGGTGAACGCGCTGCGGTCGGTCATCCACGCCGTCTCGAACGACACGATCATCGCGACCAACACCTCGTCCCTGTCGATCAGCCGGCTTGGTCAGGCGATCGGCCAAGGCCGGCGCACGGTCGGCATGCACTTTTTCAATCCCGCCCCGCTGATGAAGCTCGTGGAGATCGTGCGAGGCGACGAGACCGACCAGGCCGTGATCGACGACGCGGCGCGGATCGCGACCGATTGGGGCAAGACAGCCGTGCGGGCCAAGGACACGCCCGGCTTCATCGTGAACCGCGTGGCCCGGCCGTTCTATCTCGAAGCCTGGCGCATCGTCCAAGACGGGTACGCCCCCGTGGACGAGATCGACTGCATCATGCGCGACTTCGGTGGCTTCCGCATGGGGCCGTTCGAGCTGACCGATCTCATCGGCCAGGACGTCAATGCCGCGACGTCACATTCCCTATGGGAGAGACTCGACAGGCCGTCGAGATTGAAGCCGAGCCGATTACAGATTGATCTCGTCGAACGAGGCGACCTCGGCCGAAAGACCAACCGCGGGGCCTATTCCTACGAAGGTGAAGAACTGATTCCCGCCGTGGCGTTCGACCGCAGGCCACTCGTCGCGTCGAAGAAGTTGCAAGACGCGATCCGTAGGTTCATCGACGGTGCAACCAGGCAAAGCGGCTCGGAACTGGAGCAATATGTGTTTGCCCGTATTCTCGCCGCGATCATCAACGAAGCGGGCTGGGCGCACCGGGACGGTGTGGCGAGCGAAGCGGACATCGACATCGCAATGAAACTTGGCACGAACTACCTCAAAGGCCCTTTCGAATGGGCCGAGCAGATCAGCGGCGCCCGCGTCACGGCCCTGCTTGCGGCGCTGAACGAGACCGTCGATGACGATCGCTTCTCTCCGGCGGAGTCGAGTTGGTCTGCCGTGCGCCGTATCTGATCGCGAAGCCGCAACCGGCCTATGACCGCACGACGGCGAGGCGGATCGCTATGATTCTGCCATGCGGCGAGCCGCGATTATCTCGGCCGTGCGGACACCGGTCGGCCGATACGGCGGAGCGCTGGCGGCGGTCCGCCCCGACGACCTTGCCGCGCTGGTCATCCGCGCGGTCGTTGAGCGGTCGGGGGTCGACCCCGCCGTCATCGACGACGTTTATTTCGGCGCCGCCAATCAAGCCGGCGAGGACAATCGCAACGTGGCCCGCATGGCGGCGTTGCTGGCCGGGCTTCCCGACAGTGTGGCCGGCTGCACCGTCAACCGTTTGTGTGCCTCGGGACTGGATGCGATCAACATCGCGGCCCGGATGATCGAAGCCGGCCACGGTGACGTCTTCATCGCCGGGGGAACCGAGTCGATGAGCCGCGCGCCGTATGTCATCGCGAAGCCACAAGCGGCCTATGACCGCACGCCTGAAATCTACGACACCACGATCGGCTGGCGGTTTACGAATCCGAAGCTCGCCGAGATGTTCTATCCGTACTCCATGGGCGAGACGGCCGAGAACGTCGCCCGCAAATACAACATCACCCGGCGGGATCAGGATGCCTTCGCTCTGGCCAGTCAGCGGAAATGGGCTTCGGCGAAGGCTGCGTGCAAGTTCGACCACGAGATCGTGCCGGTCGAGGTCCCACAGCGCAAGGGTGATCCGGTGGTGATCGATACCGACGAGCACCCCCGGCCGGACACGACGCTGGAGAAACTGGCCGCACTTCGCCCCGCGTTCGCCAAGGATGACAAGGGCACGGTGACGGCGGGTAACTCCTCGGGCATCAACGACGGGGCCGCGGCTCTGTTGCTGGTGGAGCGCGAAGCCGCCAAGCGGCTGGGGCTGGAGCCGATCGCCTACGTCGGCCCGTCGGCCACAGCTGGGGTGGACCCAAGTTGCATGGGCATGGGTCCGGTGCCCGCGACTCGCAAGGTTCTGCAACGGGCCCAGATCAACCTCAACGATATCAATGTCATCGAACTCAACGAAGCGTTCGCCGCCCAGGCCATCGCGTGCATCCGCGAATTGGGCCTCGATGATGCGATGGTGAACCCCAACGGCGGGGCGATCGCCATCGGCCACCCCCTGGGTTGCACCGGGGCGCGGCTGGTCACCACGCTAGTGCATGAGATGCGCAGGACCAAGGCTGCCCGAGGACTAGCTACACTGTGTGTCGGCGTGGGCCAGGGCGTAGCCACGCTGGTCGAAGGAGTGTGAAGAGCTCACCACGGAGCCACTGAGAACACAGAGGTTGGAACAATGATGGAGCTGACAAGAGACGAGGAATCGCTGGTCAGGATGGCAACTCGCATGTCGGATCGTCATCCTCTGACGATCCTGGTCTGGGTTGGGGAAGTGGGCCTGGTCGCTGAGCGCTGGCGACCGTTCTTGGTGATCCTGCATCCTTGCAAGCATGGGGGTTTGGCCTGTTGCTGCTGGGGTGGGCTGGCATGACAATTTCTTACGTAAGGCTACATTATCGAGCGCTTCGTCTGATCAACAAACTGTCATCAAACCCTGATTCATGATTGAATCCTCGTCTTTCTCTGTGCCCTCTGCGGCTCTGTGGTGAATTCTGAACTAGCATACGAAGGCGGACGAAATGAGCGGAAGCGCGAATGTCGGCGTACACGTCGATCACGCCCGGGACGAAGATCCGGCGAAGCTGGCCGAGTTCGAAGCCAGGATCACCGCCGGCGAACTCTTGGAGCCGGACGACTGGATGCCCCAGGCCTATCGCCAGGGCATGCTCAAGATGGCGGAGCACCATGCGAACTCCGAGATCATCGGGGCGCTGCCCGAGGGCGAATGGATCACTCGCGCTCCGAGCCTGCGACGCAAGCTAGCGCTGACGGCCAAGGTCCAGGATGAGGTCGGCCACGGCCAGATGCTCTATCGCGTCTCGCAGGACCTGGGTAAGAGTCGCGATCAGATGCTTCGCGATCTAATCACGGGCAAGACCAAGTATCACAATGTCTTCAACTACCCCGCCCCGACTTGGGGCGATATCGCCATGATCCAATGGCTCATCGACGGCGCCGCGATCCTGAACCAGAAGACGCTGGCTGACGGAGCCTATGGCCCGTATGTCCGCACCATGAAGCGGATCAACATGGAGGAAGCGTTCCACTTCAAGAGCGGTGAGGACATGGTCCTGACGTTGATGACCGGCACGAAGAGGCAGCGCCAAATGGGCCAGGAAGCCTTCGATCGGTGGTGGTATCCGGCGTTGATGTTCTTCGGCCCGCCGGACAAGCCCCACGCCGAGCGACTGCCTCCGATGCGCTGGCGGATGAAGACGGAGCGCAACGATTCGATGCGGCAACGGTTCATCAACCGCTTCGCTCCGGCCGCCATCGACCTCGGCCTGAAGATCCACGTGGTCAAGAAGGATGACAACGGCATGGTGATCGAAAAGAAACCGGATGAGATCCTCCGCCTCGATGAGACCACCGGCGACTGGTCGTTCACCCAGCCGGATTGGGACGAGTTTTATCGAGTGATCCGCGGCAACGGCCCGTGCAACGCCAAGCGCCTCGCTTTGCGACGATTCTCATACGAACAAGGCCGATGGGTCCGCCATGCGATCCTGCGCGGTAATGCGGGATTACCCCCAGCGGCGTAACTCCGATGTCAAACATCCGCGAACAATCTCGCCCGTCCAATGGCGACCTGACCTCGCCGGCTGAAGGCGACCTCAAGCCTTACGTGGTCTTTACCCAGCTCAACCGAGGCGATCCGCACATCTACGCTGGGTGCGTCGATGCGGCCGATCAGCAGATGGCGCTTCAGTTTGCGCGCGAGCACTACGGTCAGGATCAGAAGTGTGTCAACATCTGGGTCGTGCCCAAGGAGGCTGTCACCGCCACCAACTACGACACCGATCTGATCTGGCGACATACCGATCAGACGTATCGCCTCGCCCGCGGCTACAGCAAGCCGGTCAAAGACAAGTGGCGGAAGCTGCGGCGGGCTGAAGACCTCAAGGAATACGAGAAAGACGACCTGAAGGAGACGTTCTAGCAGCCATCAGCATTTAGCCCCCGGCTTGCCGGGGGTCCTTGCTCAAACAACGAATGATCACGCTGCCGGACAATCTCAACGGGCCATTCGCCGATCTTCTGCTGGCCGTCGCCGATGACAAACTCATGCTCGGCCATCGCAACAGTGATTGGACGGGCCTCGCCCCGATCCTCGAAGAGGACATCGCCTTTTCGTCGCTCGCACAGGACGAGATGGCACACGCCCAGGTGTTGTACGAACTCATCGCCGGGCTGATCGGGACTTCAGCCGACGCCTTGGCCTTCGGCCGGAAATCCGAGGCGTTCCGCTGCGCCGCAATCGTCGAGGCCCCGGATGAGTTCGACTGGGCCACGGCCATCTGCCGGCAATTCTTCTGCGACCACTTCGATCGCTTGCGGCTTCGCCGGCTCGCGCGATCGTCCTACAAACCGCTCGCGGACCTCGCCAATCGCCTGGCTGCCGAAGAGCAGATCCACGTCGAGCACGTCGATTCATGGATGCAACGCCTCGGCCGAGGCACCGATGAGTCCAGACAACGCATGCAACGAGCGCTGGACGCGCTCTCCGCGATTGCCCCTTCGCTCTTCGAACCGATTGAGCGCGAACATGAGCTGGTAGCCGCGGATGTATACCCGCGGGCGGAGAAGGACATGTTCGAGACCTGGCGCAACGAACTGGAGCAGATCGCGAACGACTCGAGCTTGAAACTGGATCTCCACCCACCTTCACCGCAAGCGATCGGCGGCCGGCGCGGCAAGCACACCGAACACCTCCCCCCGCTGTTGGATGAGATGTGCGAGGTCTATCGCCTCGAACCGAACGCCGCGTGGTAAAGCGAACCGGCTAACAGCGGTGTATATGATGTTGTTACCGATGATCGACACCCGATCCATCATGAACGTGCTGCGCACGATCGACGATCCGGAGATGCCGATCAGCATCGTCGATCTGGGATTGGTGAACGATGTGCGGATCGAGCCGGCCGTTGACACCGCGCGGGTTTCGATCGCCATTTTGCCGACCTTCGTGGGGTGTCCGGCCCTGGAGATGATCGCCGACAACATCACCGAGAAGGTCGGCTCGCTTGACGGCGTATCCGCTGTTGATGTGCGATTCGTCTACGACCCGCCGTGGTCGGTGGATCGCATTACCGACGAGGGCCGGGCGTCTCTCAAGGAGCACGGCGTCACGGTTCCGGAATCCGGCGGGAAGCTGCCGGTGCCGGGACATTCCGGCGGCGCAGTCGAGCTGCGAGTCTCAGCTGTGAAGTGCCCTTTTTGCGGCTCCGACGCCACCACGCTTGAGAGCAGTTTCGGCCCGACCCGCTGCCGAATGATTTACTATTGCCAATCGTGCCGCAACACGTTTGAGCGGCTCAAGCGAGTCTGAGCACTGGCGAGTATTGTGGCCGCAACCTACGATGCTTCTGGCTCGTCATGCCGAAAGCGCGCCGAGCCGCGATCCGCGTCCAAGACCTGCAACGAAACCAGCTCATCCCATGTCCCCCAAGGCAGTCAAATCATCGGGTCCGACCCTCTCGCCGTCGCCGGCCGTCGAGGTCCAGGCGGCTCCTCACCGGTCCGAAGTCATGCCTAGAAAGAAGATCGATCTCGGCGAGATTGAGAACCTGGGAATCCTCGACGAGCACGGTGAGGTGGACGAAGCACTCGAACCGAAGATCGACAGGGACGAGCTATTGCGCATCTATCGGGCGATGGTGCTCACGCGAAAGCTCGACATTCGCATGCTCACAATGCAACGCCAAGGTGAGATGGGAACATTCGCGCCCGGAATCGGACAGGAGGCGACGCAGATCGGCCAGATCTATCCGCTGGGCAAAGAAGATTGGTTCAGCCCGTCCTACCGCTGCTTCGGGGCTCAACTCTGGCGGGGCTGGACGATCGAAGGGCTGATGCTGCTATGGGACGGGTTCTTTGAAGGATACGAGATTCCCCAAGGCGTCAACGACCTGCCGTTCTCGATCGTGGTCGGCTCGCACGTCCCCGTGGCGGTGGGTGTGGCCATGGGGATCAAGAACCGCGGCGACGATGCCGTGATGCTCACGAACTTCGGCGACGGCGCAATGTCGCAGGGATCCGTCAATGAAGCGTTCAACTTCGCGTCGGTGTACAAGGCCCCGATCGTCTTCGTTTGCGAAAACAACGGCTACGCAATCTCTGTTCCGGTCGAGAAACAGGCTGGAATCAGTGAGCTGGCCCGGCGTGGACCCGGGTTCGGCATCCGCAGTGTGCGAGCCGACGGGAACGATGTGCTCGCCATGATCGTCGCGACCACCGAAGCCGTGCAACGGGCGCGTTCCGGAGACGGGCCGTCGTTGATCGAGGCCGTCACCTACCGCATGAGTCTGCACACCACCGCGGATGATCCGAAGGTGTATCGGCGCGACGAAGAGGTCGAGCAATGGCAAGCCAAGTGCCCGATTGCCCGCTTCGAGAAATACCTCATGAACAAGGGTCTGCTTGATCCGCAGGCGATCGGCCGTCTGGGCGATGAATGTGAACAGGAGGTGCTGGAGGCTCGCACGCGCTTCCGCGAGCGGGCCAAGGCCAGGCCGCGAGAGGTGTTTGACATGATCTACGAAGAGCTTCCGCCGGAACTGGAGCAGCAGAAGCGCGAGTACCTGGCGAAGTTGGATCGCAAGGGGGTCCAGTAGCGTTGAGCGGGCGCGCTTGCCCGCCGCTGCATCCGAGGACGGACAATGCCGAAGATGAACATGGTCGAAGCGCTGAACCTGGCCCTCGATCAGAATCTAGCCAACGATGATCGCGTGTGTGTACTGGGCGAGGATGTCGCGGTGGACGGCGGTGTGTTCCGGGTGACCAAAGGCCTGCTTGAAAAGTATGGCGAGGATCGCGTGATCGACACCCCCCTGGCTGAGGGCGCCATCATCGGCGCTGCCGTGGGCATGGCCGTCTACGGGCTACGGCCGGTGGCGGAAATCCAGTTCTCGGGCTTCACCTTGCAGGCCTTTGATCAGATCGAGCAGAACATGGCCCGGCTTCGCCATCGCTCACACGGCCGCTATCCCATTTCAATGGTCATGCGCGCACCCTACGGAGGCGGCATTCGAGCCGTGGAACACCATTCCGAATCCCGCGAGACCTATTGGGCCCACACGCCGGGATTGAAAGTCGTGATCCCCTCAGGCCCGCGCAGCGCACGTGACCTACTCCACGCCGCGATCGATGATTCCGACCCGGTGATCTTCTACGAGCCCAAGGCCATCTACCGGGCGTTTCGCGAGGACGTGCCCGCGGAGCCGCAGAAGATTGCAATCGGGAAAGCTCAGATCGCCCGCGAAGGCTCGGACATCACCTTGATCGCTTACGGTGCGATGATGCGGCCGGCACTGGAAGCGGCGGAGGACCTCAAGGACTTACACAGTATCGAGGCCGAGGTGATCGACCTGCTGTCGATTTCGCCGATGGATACGCAGACGCTCGTCGAGTCCGTTTCCAAGACCGGCCGGTGCGTGGTCGTGCATGAAGGGCCGCGCTGCTGCGGCATCGCCGCTGAGATCATCGCCCGCATCAACGAACACGCGTTCGAGCATCTGCTGGCCCCGATCAAACGTGTCACCGGTCATGACATTCATTTCCCGTACTTCCAGTGCGAGCAGCATTATCTGCCGGACGCCGACACAATTATCGAAGCCGCAAACGAAACACTGCAATACGAATGATCGCCCATGCCTACCGACTTCCGTCTGCCCGATCTCGGTGAAGGTGTCCATGAAGGCCAGATCGTCCGCCTGCTTGTGGCTCAGGGCGATCACGTCAAGGAGGATCAGCCGCTGCTGGAGGTCGAGACCGACAAGGCGTCGGTCGAGATCCCCTCACCGTACACGGGGGTAGTGGCAAAGGTGCACGTTGCCGAGCAACAGGTCGTCAACGTGGGCGACGTGATGATCAGCTTCGACAGCGGCGCAACCGAGACTGCTCCAGCCGGGAAGCCGCTTGCGGCTTCGCGCCCACGCGCTACCACACCACCGCGCGATGTTGCCCTCAGCAGACCTCTCTCCGCCAAAACCAAACCCGCGTCCCCAGCTGTGCGCAAGCTCGCCCGGCAGTTGGGCGTTGACCTCGCCGTCATCGAAGGCTCCGGCCCGGCCAGCCGGGTCACCCGCGAGGATGTCGAGCGCGCCGCCGCCTCCACACCCTCTCCCTTTCCAAGGGAGAGGGTCGGGGTGAGGGTTGAGGGCCTTCCCTCCTCCGACCGCTGGGGCCCGACCCGGCGCGAACCGGTGACCCGGGCCCGCAGAACCATCGCTGAGATGATGGTCCGATCCAAGTCGGCGATCCCCCACGTCACCGACACCGATGATGCCGATATCACGGATCTCGATCAACTGCGACACAAATATCGTGACCCGGACAAGACTGAGCGCAAGCTCACCATCCTGCCGTTCGCGGTCAAGGCGACTGCGCTGGCACTGCAAAAGTTCCCGATCTTCAACGCCGGCCTCGACGAGCAGGCCAATGAGATCGTTTACCACGAGCACATCGGCATCGCCATCGGCGTGCATACCGATCGCGGACTGATCGCACCGGTGTTGCGCAACGTCGATCAGTTGACCGTCGGGCAGATCGCCGACGAGCTGGCCGCGCTCACCGACAGGGCTCGCAACGGCACGTTCGCTGTAAACGATACCCGCGGCGGGACATTTACGATCTCCAACGCCGGGGCCATGGGCGGCAGTCGGTATTCCACGCCGATCATCAACTACCCGCAGTCCGCGATCCTGGCCCTGGGCCGGTCGCGGTGGCAGCCGTCGGTCGTTGAGCAGCAGGTCGTCCCCCGCCTCATCCTCCCGCTGAGTCTTTCGTTCGATCATCGCCTCATCGACGGGGCTCAGTCCATCGCGTTCATGCAAGAGATCATCGGGTCACTGGAGAGCCCGGCGCAGCTCCTGTAAAGCCGTCGCCATCGGCGGCGGAGCGGGCGCTTCACCGCGACCACTGGTCGCGGCTTTACGACATCGTGCCTTGGGCCTCGCAACAACGCGCCGGTCTGCGACCGGCGGCTAAACTAGGAGCCCCATTGCCTGGATGCCTTGCTCATGGTTGTCGGCGAATTCACACAGGAGGCGGAACTGGTCGTGCTCGGCGGCGGGCCGGGAGGGTACTCCGCTGCGTTTCGCGCCGCCGAACTGGGTATCGAGACTGTCATCGTGGATCCCCACGGAGGCTTGGGCGGTGTGTGTCTGCATCACGGCTGTATCCCCTCCAAGACGCTGCTGTGCATCGGCGAGGCGATCGGTTTGGCCGAGCGCGCCCAACGGTTCGGCGTACAGTTCTCCAAACCCAGGGTGGACCTGGCCAAGGTTCGTCAATGGGCGCAGCAGACCATCGAAACGTTGGCGGCGGGGCTGGAGGGATTGCGCAAGAAGCATGGCGTCGAATTGATCAAAGGCGCCGCCCGCTTCGAGGACTCCCGGAATATCGTGGTTCATGACGGCCAGGTGTCGCGCCTCCGTTTCAAGCGGGCAGTGATCGCGACCGGATCAAGCCCACTATCACCACCAAGCGAATGGCCTAGATCGCCGCGGGTGATGGACTCGGCCGCGGCCCTTGCACTGGAGGCGGTGCCCCGGACGTTGCTGGTCATCGGCAGCGACTACATCGCCGTGGAGCTGGCCAGCCTCTATGCGGGGCTGGGCAGCGAGGTCACGCTGGCGGCACCCGATGGCCAACTGCTGCCCCAGGCCGATGCCGATCTGGTTCGGCCGCTGGCCCGACGGCTCGACACGATCCTCGCTGAGGTGTGTCTTGGGACAACAATCACGGACGTGCGTGAGGCTGCCAACGGCCTTGACGTTCGGTTCTCCGGTGATCATGCCGCGAAACGAAACACCTTCGAGCGTGTGTTGGCGGCGGTCGGGCTACGGCCAAACACCGACCAGCTCGACCTGGCAAAGGCCCAAGTCCAACTCGATACGCACGGGTTCGTTCAGGTCGATGATCAGCAGCGCAGCAGCAACCCTCGCATCTTCGCCGTCGGTGATGTCACCGGTGAACCCATGCTTGCGGACAAAGCCATGCATCAGGCGCGGGTTGCAGCGGAAGTCATCGCCGGTTGGAAGAGCGCTTACGACCCCCGGGCGGTGCCTTGCGTCGTCTTCACCGATCCCCAGGTCGCCTGGTGCGGGCTCAGCGAAGCTCAGGCGAAGGCGGCCGACATCCCATATCAAGTGAGCACGGCTCCCTGGGCCACATCGGGACGGGCGGTCAGCATGGGCCGAACCGATGGGCGGACCAAGCTCATCGTTGATCCCGACACGAAGCTCCTGCTGGGCATGGGTATGGTGGGCGCGGGTGCCGCGGAGCTCATTGCCCAGGGTGTGTTGGCCCTGGAAATGGGCGCGGAGGTCGGTGATCTTGCTTCAAGCATTCAGCCTCACCCCACCCTCAGCGAGCTCATCGGCGAAGCGGCCAGACAGACAGACAGCACCTCCAAGCCATAAAGCCGCGGATGCCATCCGCGGCTTTCTACCCGGGTTCATCCCTGTTCGTGCTTCGGTTTGTAGACCAGCTCCGGCACTCGCCCGCGATCGGGCTCGACCTCGACGAGTGGTTGAACCTCCCCCGCCGTCGCCAGGTAGCGTCGGGCAAGGTGTTGATACTGGCCGGTGCCTTGGGACTTCCAGGCGATCTCGTCGGCGCGTAGCTCACGGATGACCTTCGCGGGGATCCCCCCCACCAGCGAGCGTGGCGGAACCTGGGTGCCGGCCTTCACAAACGTCATCGCGGCCACGAAGCTGTCGGCGCCGATCACCGCATCATCCATGATCACCGAGTTCATTCCGACGAGGGCGTTGCGTTTGATTGTGCAGCCGTGGAGCACCGCGCCGTGACCGATGTGCCCGTCGGGCTCAACGACGACGTCCTTGCCCCCGAAGCAGTGCATCACGCAGTTGTCCTGCACGTTGCAGCCCTCCTTCAGCAGAATCCGGCCGAGGTCGCCCCGCAAACTCGCCCCCGGACCGATGAAGCAGCGCGGACCGACAATCACGTCGCCGATCAAGACAGCAGTGGGATGCACCAACGCGGTCGGATCGACGACCGGCCGAATGCCCTCGAACTCATACGCCGGCATGGGCTTCGGCCTCGACGGGCACAGGCATGCGACTCTGCACCACCCGGAACCGATTGGCCACGAACGCTGCGTCGCAGAATGTGGCGTTGCCGGAGGGGTTGGCGCCCGAGACGTGGAAGTCGCTGAACGCCGCCGACTGGTTGACGAAGATCTGGCCGGTCAGGTTGCAGGAGATCGGGACGCCCGCCGCGACGGCCGCGTCCTGGGCCTGCTCGAGGACGCCCGGATTCGTCGAGTACACCGCGCAGGTGATCGCCCCGAGCTCGCCGGCGGCCCGGGACGCCAGCTCGATGCTCTGGTTCGTGTCCGCCGTTGCCACGATGTAGAAGATCGGGCCGAACATCTCGCGCATGTAGAGATCCTGCTGCGTGTGATCGAGCTTGAGGATGAGCGGCGAGCGGACCCGCGCGTCGGGAAAGTGCTCGTTCGCCACGGGCTCTGAGTCGCGCAGCACCTCGCCGCCCTCGCGCTTCGCCTGGTCGATGCGGCTGAGCGTACGCGGGCTCTGAATGGCCCCGAGAATCTCGGCGCCCCGTTTCGGGTCGCCCAGCAGCCAGTCGACGGCCTTGACGATCGCCGCGGCGGCCTCGTCGAAGCTCTTGTGGCCGTCGCCCGTGTCGATGCCCCCGGCGGGAATGAAGATGTTCTGGGGGGTCGTGCACATCTGTCCCGAGTACAGGCTCAGCGTGAAGGCGATGTTGCCGGTGACCGCCTTGAGGTCGTCCACGCTGTCGATGATCATCGAGTTCACGCCCGCCTTCTCGGTGAACACGACCGCCTGCCCGGCGTTCTGCTCGATCCACGTGCCGAATTCCGAGGAACCGGTGTAGTCGACGATCGCGATCCGAGAATCGGTGGCAAGGGCCTTGGTGATCGGCGCGTCGTGCGTGTCCACGGCGAGCGTGACGACGTTGGCGTCGAAGCCTTGTTCCGCCAGGACCTCCCT
>JAPUKX010000231.1 GCA_027295435.1 Planctomycetota bacterium
GCGGTACGAAGGGATCTGCAGATTATACGCCATCAGATTGGGCTTTACCGCGTGAAGAATCAAACCGACCCACCGCTCATCGCTAATCAGTGGCTGGAGATGGTCACCGGCGAGTATCTAGGCAGTCCGCCGGTCAATCCGCTCAATCGGTCCACGCTCGTCTCCGGGATGCCGGGCGCCGCGGTTGCATGGGTTTGGCGCGACTCGGGCAACGGTACCTTCAACATCTACGCAACCGACGCGACGAGCCTTGTGGAGTACTCCGAATAGAATCCCCGTGCGTCCTGCTCACACCGCAGCTGTGAAGCGGTTACAGCTGGGCCAGTCGATCGGCCGTGTCGTGTTCGATCAGTGCGTCGATGAGTGGCTGCATCTGGCCGGTGATGATCTCACTGAGACTGAATGACCGGCTGAGGCGGTGATCGACCACAAGGTTGTCTTTGTAGCGATAGGTGCGAATCTTTTCCGCCCGCTTGGCCGAGCCGATCATTGAGCTGCGAGCCTCAGCCCGCTCGGCCTCGGCCTTGGCGCGTTGTTGTTCATACAACCGGGCGCGAAGCAGCCGCCAGGCGGACTGGCGGTTCTGAGACTGGCTCTTGGTGTCCTGGATGCGCACCTCGATCCCGGTTGGGTGGTGGATCAGATGCACCGCGGTGGCGACTTTATTGACGTTCTGGCCGCCGGGGCCCTGCGCGGTGGTGATCATCTCCTTCACGTCGGCCGGCTCCAGCGCAATCTGCACGTCCTGCGGCTCGGGCAGCACGGCCACGGTGGCGGTCGATGTGTGGACCCGCCCCTGGGCTTCGGTGGCTGGGACGCGCTTGACCTGATGGATGCCGGCCTCATTGCCCAGCTCGCAAAACGCGCCTTCGCCGCTGACCCGCAGGATCGCCGATTTGTAGCCGCCCTGGTCCGACGGGCTGCTTTGGATCACTTCGACCGGCCAGCCCTTCTCGGCTGCGAATCGCCGATACATGCTCACGAGGTCGCCGGCCCAGATGGCCGCTTCGTCCCCCCCGACCCCGGCCCGAATCTCCAGAATGACTGAGCCCACCGCCCTCTCGTGGGTGGTGATGAGCCTCCGTTGCACCGATTCGAGCAGCTCCTGGGCTTTGGCGGTAAGGCCCGGCAATTCTTCCCGAGCAAGTTGCGCCAACTCGGGATCGGACCCGTCGGTCAAGACTGCTTGCAACTCCTGGGCCTCCTGCGCCGTTTTTCGATACGCGCGATAGGCGATGACCAGCGGCTCGAGCGCCGCCCGCTTGATCGAAAGATCGCGGACCCGGCGGTGGTCTGCCTGCGTTTCGCCCGCAAGTAACTCCCGGCCGAGCTGCTCATACTGGTCGTTCAGCCGATCGAGTTTCCGAATGAGGTTGTCTGTGACGTTGGATACCATGGTTGATAGCCGCGGGTGGAATCCCGCGGGATTCATCGTCACTGGCCAGCGAGCCGCCGCGTCCTCGCGAGCGGCTTCCTACGAGCGGCGCTTGCGCTCAGTTCCGCGATTCCGATGAGAGCCTGACTTCGCACGCGACCGCTGGCGGGGAGGCCGCGGCTCGCAAATCAGCGGGGATGCCGCGGCTCGCTACTTCTTGCCCTTCTTCTTGCCCTTGAAGTATTCGCCGGCGTACTTCTTCTGGAACTTCTCCACCCGCCCGGCCGTGTCCACGAAAGTCTTCTGGCCGGTGTAGAACGGATGCGACCCGGACCAGACCTCCACGTGCAGCTCGGGTACCGTGGCCCCGGTGGTCATCACCACTTCGCCGCGAAAATACACCTTGGCGTCGGGGTAATACTTGGGATGTAGACCCTCTTTCATCGCTCGGCCCTCGGTCGGTAGGACTGCCCGCCCCCCGCCTCAGCACAATACAATAGCCTCTCTCCACGAGCTAGCCAAGGCGGCATCGGAGCAGGCGGGATCGCTGACGCTCCCACGGCCAACCGCCACATTCTGACTTGCACTCAGCGCAGTTTGGCCGCGATCCGGTGCGATGGCGGAATCCTGACGTTCCAGGCCAGGCCGAGCCTCGACATCGCCCAGATGATCAGATAGCTCACGTCGAGCTCCCACCATCTCAGGCCGTGGCGCGCCGAGGATGGGAACGCGTGGTGGTTGTTGTGCCATCCTTCGCCGAACGCCAGCACACCGAAGATCATGTTGTTTCGGCTGTGATCACGATTCTTGAATGGCCGGGATCCCCAGATGTGGCAGACGGAGTTGATGCTCCAGGTGAGGTGCTGGACGAGGCAGATGCGCACGAGACCGCCCCACAGTAGGCCCAGGAACGCGCCCGACCATGATCGGGTGATGAGACCAGCCAGCACGGTCGGGATCGCGAGGCCGAGGACGACCCACAGTGGAAACAGAAGGCTCAGGATCCTCAGGAAGCGATCGGCCCTGAGGTCAGCGACGTACACCTCCAGGCGGTGGGGATACCTCTGGAAGAACCAGCCGGCGTGCGCCTGCCAGAACCCTCGCATCATGTTCCTGAAACCGGCGCCGTGAGTATGGGGGGAATGCGGATCGTGGTTCTGGTCACTGTGCTGATGGTGGGCGCGATGGAACGAGACCCAGTGAAGCAGCGATCCTTCGACGGCCATCGAGCCCAGCACGGCGAGCGTCGCTTGCACGATGCGGTTGGTGGCGAAGGCGCGGTGAGTGAAGAGCCGATGGTACCCGATCGTTACGCCAAGACCGGTCGCCACGTACATTCCGACGAGCAATCCCAGGTTGAGCCAATCAAAGCCGCGGCCCCAAACCATCACCATCGCCCAGAGGAGGCCGGCGAACGGAACGAGGACGATGATCAGGCTTAGGACTCGCTGAAGGAGAGGCAACGGGTCGGGCTCAGGAGAGGCATGAGGGATCGCGGAGGTCTCGCTCGGCATAAGTGTCTCCTCGGGTCTTTCCGAAGGTTGGCTTGCGTCTTTTCTGGAGGCAGACTATAGTTCACTACGATCGGTTGCTGCAAGCCCGCGGCGAAAACTTGGGGCTCCCTTCTTTCGGTCCTGTTTGCGCTGGCAGCGGGAGCGGCCAGCACTGGCGGGAAGCCCGAGCCCAGGCATCATATGGGGATCGAGTTATGGATGGCATAGCCCGCTCATGGTAGGCCCGGACCTTGAGTAGTCGAGTTGAGGCGAACTCGTAAAGTATGGCCAGAAAAAACCAGCACACCTTTGCCAAGCGGCAGCGTGAACGAAAAAAGGCCGAGAAGGCGGCCGAGAAACGGGCTCGCCGAGACGCCCGCAAGGACCCGGAGGCGCCGCCCCTAAGCCAGGGAGATGACCCTTCGCCTGGCGCGGGTGAGGAAGCTGGCGAGATGGGAGCCGGCACCACGGGACAGACTGCCACGCCTGCCGGTTCAACGCTCAGTACGTCGTAATGCCAAGCTCCATCGCAATGCGGAGATCACATGGAAGCCGTTACCCGTAAGAAGTTCAAACGCAAGTCACGAAAGCGAAAGAGCAAGAAGCGCGTCTGGCAGACACGTACCAAGACGGTGAGGGGCGCTGCCAAGCCCAAGTAGGTTGCGTGGTCGTCCGCGAACGGGCGCGCGGCGACGGTTGAGCCAAGGTCTGGCAAAAGGCATGAGGTACGCTCTCGTCCGGGAGGGCATAGACTGCCGCGATGAACGCGTCGCGCATCTTGGCGCTCGCCGGCCCCGGTCGGGAAGCAGGCTGGCAATCCAATCTCCGGTGGTTCCGGCTGTTCATCCTCATGCACATGGCGGGGCGGTCGTTTCTGATGATCCCCACCGGGCCCACTGCCGATCTGGGGGTGCAACTGCTGCGATCGGTCATCGTGGTGACCGCCCTGCTGGGCTGTATC
>JAPUKX010000232.1 GCA_027295435.1 Planctomycetota bacterium
GGAGCGTGAGAGAAGGCATTGAGGAAAACAGCGCCTTCGGCGGCAAAGCGGTCGAGATTGGGCGTGCGCGCGAGCTTGTCGCCGTAAGGACCCAGCTCGGGCCCGGTGTCTTCAATGCTGATCCACAGAATATTGGGGAGCGGCTCGGCGGCGGCCGCCCGCGACGATGGAAGGGGCGGCGATAGAAGGAACCACGGGGGCAGCAGCGACAGGGCGATCAGAATCTTCGTTATCCGCATGATGACTACTCTGCCTCACAATTCTGATAAGGGCACGATCGCTCTCCGAGCACCCACAAAGCGTGCCGCGACGTGCGCTTTACGTAGTCGAACTCGTCGTCAAGCGCCTTTTTCAGCGCTTCGGTAGCGGGCCGCGCCTGCTCGCCCAGCGCATCGATGGCATGGGCGGCCTGTAATCGGGCTCCGCGTTCTTCGTTGCCTAGATCCTCAATCAGGATCGGCATCGCCCGATCGGCCTCCCCAAGCCGGACGGAGGCGTATGCCGCCCAGCAACGAACCTCGGGCGTGGGGTCTCGCAGTGCCCTGCGTAGCCGGCTGACACCGGGCTTGCCGCGCGGGCCCATCTGTCCGGTGGCAACGACAGCCCAGTAACGCACACCGCTATCCCGGTGCCCGATTGCCGCGAAGAGCGCTTTGTCGGCGCCGCGCACGCCTGCAATCGCCATCTCGCCGATCGCTCGAGCCGCCAGCAGGCGATCCGTTCGGTCGGGGGCTTCGAGCTGGGTTCTCCACTCCGCCAATGTCTGGCCCAGATGCAGGTCAGCGCAGGGGGCCGAGCGGACGAGCAGCAACGCTGGGAGCATTATGCTCATCATCAATTTCATACTTGTCACCTGCGGGGATGATCGATCCCTTAATGTAACCGGTTGACCGGCTTGGCTGTTTAGTTTCCAACCAGAGCGGAGGATGGATCATCCTCATCGTTTTGAGGCTCATCCAAAGTTGAATAGGAAACATGTGCGGTGGGAACGCTTTCCAACCATGTACAATAAACTCCGACCTTAGAAGCGAGTACCTGCCTCGCAACGCAACCTCGCACAGTGCCGAAACCATGAACCCTTTACAGATTCGACTTTCCATTCTGGCTGCTATCGTGCTGATCCTTCTGCTGGGATCTCGTACGGGCGCCGAATTCGCGATTGAGTACCACTGGTGGAGTGAGCTGGGCCAGCTTCAGACGTGGCTGACCCTGCTGTTTTACCGGTTCATGCCGGCTATCGTGGCATCCCTGCTCGCATGGGTTGCGCTGATCTGGGCGCACAGTCGTGGCGCGGCCTTTTCCGGCGCTCCGATCAACCGCTACCCCATCTACACCAGAATCGTTCCTGTCGCCTTGCTGGTGCTGGCGGTCGTCTTTATCGGCTCCTCCGTTGATTCCTGGACGGTGATGGCCTTCGTCGGCGGACAGGGCGTGGAGGCGCCGGCCGATGCTTGGCAGGATCCGGTCTTCGGCAAGCATCTGGCTTTTTACCTTTTCAATCTCCCCTTATTCTCTTTGCTGTTGAGGTTCTTGTTGACGACAGCGGTGTTTTGCGCTCTGGTGTTTTGGGCGGCGGGGCGTGGCTGGCAGATCTTCGACAAGATCAAGCAGTTTCGCTCCGATGGAGGTTCGATTGAGGAGTTTGATCCCGGTCCCGCACCTCTGTTGCTGCCTGGCGCCGCGCAAACCAGCTTCGCTCGCACCCTCGCCTGCGTCGGCCTGGCGGGCCTGGCGGTGTGGTTCTTTCTGAGCCGCTACACGCTGCTGATGAACCGCCACGCCTTCATGACCGGCATCGACTGGTTGGACGAGAGCGTCGGCTTGCCGTTGCGGTGGCTCGTCATTGCGGCAACCCTAGCGGCGATCGCGCTTGTGAGCATGTCGCGATGGAAGGCGGCTTTAGGAGTGGTGGCCGTGTCGCTGCTTGCGAATGCGGTCGTTCCCAGCGCCGTGCGGGCCATCTACGTACGTCCCAATGAGCTGGGGCTCGAAAAACCCTTCATTGAGCGGCACATCGAGGCCACGGGCGAAGCATTCGGCATCACGCGGCGATCCAGCGAAAGGACATTCGGCGGCGCGCAGCAGGACCGGCTTGACGTCAATGCCCACTCGACGTTGGTCGACAACATCCGGCTTTGGGACTCGCGGGCCTATTCCGATACGATCACGCAGATCCAAGCCCTTCGCCCCTACTATCGTTTCCCCGACGTCGATATCGACCGCTACATCATCGACGGCAAGATCAAACAGGTCCTGTTGTCTCCTCGAGAGATTGACGTTACTCAGCTTCCCGTGGAGGCCCGCGCCAGTTGGATCAACCCCCATTTCGTCTTCACGCACGGCTACGGCGTCGTGATGTCGGAGGTAAACCGCACCACCCCCGACGGCTTGCCGGTTCTGCTGATCCAAGACGCCCCGCCCGTCATCAAGATCCCCGACATCAAACTGGTTCGCCCGGAGATCTACTACGGCGAAGCCACTCATGATCCGGTTTTTGTGACCACCAATCAGGAAGAATTCGATTACCCTTCCGGTGACCAGAACATTACTTCCAGCTATGAAGGGCAGGGTGGATTCCCGATCGCTTCCCTGTGGATGCGATTAATGGCGTCGATTGCCAGAACGGACTACAACATCCTGCTCACCGGCTACATGAACGAGAACAGCCGCATGATGATCTACCGCGACGTCGGCGAGCGCCTCTCTCACCTGGCCGGCTTTATCCAATGGGAACCTGATCCCTACCTTGTCATCACCGACAACGGGCGGCTGATCTGGATTATCGACGGCTACACGACCTCAAACGTGCACCCCTACTCGGTGTCGTTGAATGTTGCTTCGTTCGGCAGAAGCATCAATTACGTGCGCAACTCGGTGAAGGCCACGATTGATGCTTACGACGGCACAACGACCATTTATGTCTTTGAGGAGACCGACCCGATCATCCAGGCTTATCGGAACCTGTTCCCGAACTTATTCAAAGACAAGTCCGAGATGCCTGCCTCCCCCCGGCAGCACGTTCGTTACCCCACGCTGATGTTCGAGATTCAGGCGGAGATCTATCGAACCTTTCACATGCGCGACCCGGAAGTCTTCTACAACAAGGAGGACGTATGGGAAGTGGCAAAGAACCTCTCCGGCGACACGGGCATGGAAGCGCCCATGAAACCGACCTACATCGTGGCCACGCTGCCCGGTGAAACCGAGCCCGAGTTCCTGCTGATGCTGCCGTTCGCCCCGCGCGCCAAGGACAATCTGATCGGCTGGATGGCGGCCCGTTGCGACGGCGACAAGCTCGGAGAGCTGATTTTCTTCCACCTCTCCAAGCAGCAGTTGGTGTTCGGCCCCAATCAGATCGAGTCGCGCATCAACCAGGACCAGAACATCTCTAAGGATCTTTCGCTGTGGAACCAGCAGGGTTCGCGCGTGCTGCGCGGCGACATCATCGCCCTGCCGGTGGGCGAGAGCTTTCTCTACGTTGAATCTATTTACATCCAAGCCGATACCGCTCGCATGCCGCAGCTCAAAAAGGTAGTGCTGGCGATGGGGAACCGCCTGATCTACGAGGACACGTTTGAACAGGCGCTGAGCAAGCTCAGCGGGGGCGAAGTCGACCTGGCCTCGCTAGCGGGGGCTAGCGATTCGACTGCCGGGGACCCCACAGCCTCAGCGCCGGCCGCACCCGCTGGAACCGTGGCGGCAGCCGAACAGCGCCTGCGAGCATTCGCCGCCCAAGTGAGACGCCTGCGCCAGCAAGCGCAACAGCTTGTCGACGACTTGCTGCAGGTCGAGACCGAGCTAGAGTAGTGGCTGCATCAAATTCATCATCCGAATCTGATGATGCTGCAATTTCAGTGATATGCACTTAACACAGAAGAGTGTTGGCTGATACGTTGAATAGGGCGTGACAAGCCGAAGGCCCTTTGGTCTAGGTCTGGGGCGAAGCCTTCACTTTTCGCGATTTCGCTCTTGGCTTGGACTCTGCCTTGGGTTTGGGAGTAATTTCCCCAGGGCGAGCACGGATTGCGCCAAGTTGACTCTCGTAATTCTCCAGCCTTTCAGCAAGCACATCCACAAGTG
>JAPUKX010000233.1 GCA_027295435.1 Planctomycetota bacterium
TTCATCGCGCTCGGAGGCAATGCCATGCTGAGAACGAAGGTCTTGTGCGCGGCCGCGAGTCTCTCGCTGGCGGCTGGCGGTCACGCCATCGCGACCTGCCCGTGGGACTGCGTGGGCGACGACGGCGAGATCGGCATCGAAGAGTTCTTGGCCGTGCTCGGCACCTGGGGCGAGGTCGGCGTGCCCTGCGACTTTGACGGCGGGGGCGTCGGCATCACCGACTTCCTGATGGTGCTCGGTCTCTGGGGAGCATGTCCCTGCCCACCGCTTGACGTGCAAGTAGCGGCAACGGTCCCGCTTCCCGCCGATTTCATATCGCAGGTATTGAACTCACCGCTAACGGCAAGCTACGAACCGACATTTGCCGCACAGGGATGGTCACTTTCGTTTGCCAACGCAATCGAAGTGTTTGCCACTGGGCTTCCGCCAGCTGCAGATGGAGCACGATTTGCGCTCATTCCACTCGTCGATGGAAATGGATTTGGCGTTGCACTTTTTGGTTATACCTTCGCGATCAATGGCATCGAGGGTGCTGACGTTGTACAAGTCTTCGACGAAGAGCCAAATAACCGGATCTCTTTTTCCTTAGATCCGGAATTCAGATCGAGAATCGATCTGCTTGTGGACGACGAGGGATGTTTGGTGGCTGCCGATGGCGAATGCAACCTTCCCACCTGCGGGTACTGGGATTGTGTCTTAGCGCAGGCCTTGATTCTGGCCGGAGCCGGTAACGCGACCGGGATAAGCCAGGTTTGCATCACCGCCTGCATGGCAGGTGGCCTAGCCAATCCTGGGTGCGACGCATGTCTTGCCGATGCCATAACTGCCGTGGTCGCAATCCGGTGGGTCTGCCTTTAACCGCGCTCCTTCCAGTGGGCCTCTGGGGGCCGTGCCGCCCGCCGACCTGAACACGGACGGCGTGATCGGGCTGATCGACCAGCTTCTCATGTGGTCCGCCATGGTGGAGTTCGTGCCGGTGAGGGCGGTGCGGTGAGCTAGCCGTGATTCGCGCATTGTCTCATGCCCGCCCGCCTACCGCCGGATCGGGCCGGACCCGGAGATCCTGCGAAAGTTCTTCTGCCAGGTGAAGCGTTCCTCGACCGATTCCAAGAAGGTACGTTGCGCGCCGGCCGCCCGTGCGACTAGAGACAACGGAGGCCGAACCATGAAGAGCACGACGCTGATTCTTCTTTTGGGTCTTGGGACGGGTCTGATCCTCGCCGGATCGGCAGCGGCGGCGTTCACCGGAATCAGCGTCGAGACGCAGCCCAACGAGTTCGGCATCCTCACGTACCGCGTGTACGCCGAGTTCACCGACCCCGACGACCGCCTCCTCAGCGTGTACGGCACGCCGGAGGCGCCCCTGGAGATCGAGGTCGTCGGGGGCGTCTTCTTCCAGCACGCCTTTGGAACCGACAGGCCCCCGAGCCAGGCGCTCATCGAGGTCTTTCCCTCCCTGGCTTTCGACACGTTCGTCACGATCGGCCTCAGCCAGGTCGACGGCACCGACGCCATGATGCTCATGCCCGGCTGGCCCGGCTTCGGCGCCAGCCATCTGGACCTGACGGACAACGGCTGGCTCGTGACGCCCGGTCAGCAAGGGGTGCCGGACGTAAACGGCCGCGTGCTACTGGGGCAGTTCAGCACGACCGACGGTGGCGCGTTCTTCGGCAGGTTCACGATTCAGACGGTGTCCAACGGCATGCCGATCATCGCCGGGGTCGGCTTTTGCTCCGATCCAGGTGCTCCGTGCTTCACCGGTGACCTCAACCTCGACAACATGATTGGCATCGACGACTTCCTGCTCCTGCTCGCCTGCTGGGGGCCCGTCGACGGCGGCGACCCGGCGTGCGTGTTCGCCGACGGCAACGGCAACGGCGCGGTGGATGTGGTGGACTTCCTGACGCTGCTCGCCAACTGGACCACGCTCGCCACTCCGCCTCTCTGCGACGACGTCGATGCCGACCTCAACGACGACCTTGTCGTGGGCATCTTGGACCTTCTCATCTGGCTCACCTGCAAGGGATCGGTCTCGCAGGAGTGCCTGGCGATCGCCGACATCGATGGCAACGGATCCATCGACGTCAACGACCTGGTCCTCCTGCTGGCGAATTGGGGCCCTTGCCCGTAGGAACGAATGCCGTGCAATTAGGTGATAGCTCCAGGCTCCCCAGGAGTTTAGTCTGCGGCCTCCGGGGGCGAGTCATGTATGTGTGGTGCTTTTGGCGTCGTGTCCTGACAGACGAAGGGGCTTGAGCCATGTGTTCAAAACGAGCGGATATGACCACAGTTGCCGTTGTGGCCGTCGTGGCCGCGTTTGCCACGGCCGGACAAGTCGATGGAGGAACGATCATTCCGATCGATCAGGATCGGTGGACTCAGACCGCAGTGTGGTCGGAGTGCGAGTTCTTCACGACTGACAGTGATGCGGCAAAGGGATTCTCACCCTTCAACAGCCTTGTGCAAACCTTGCAGCAATGTGATGACATCCTCGGCCGGGCGACCGCTAGTCAACGATCGGAAATCGGTGCATCATCGATGACCGCGTTCGGCAGTGCTGCTTCCGAGGGCGAGTCGCCCACCGCGATACAGACCGTTGCCGCGAGCATCTTCGAGGTGGCGTTCGAACTGCCCGCCGCGAGCAACTTCGCACTGGATGGTGTGATCAGTGTCGACGGCGGCCCTCCTAACCTGATTACCGCGCTTATCAGGCTCACAGGCCCAGGAGATCAGATGATCTTCGAACACACCTTGGTGGGCGCCGGCGGGCCCGACTCCCAGGTCATTGAGGAGGCCGGCGTGCTCGAGCCGGGAGAGTACACCTTGTACGCTTATGCAGATTTCAGCTGGGCGAACCCAATCGACGTCATTCCTCTCGGCGAGGCCTTCTTCGACTTCATGTTTGTGATAGCAGGTCCGTGCCCGGCCGACCTCGATGGCGACAGCTCCGTCGGCATCCTCGATCTGTTGGCTCTCCTCGCTGCATGGGGCACTGATCCAGGCGGGCCTCCTGATCTCGACGGCGATGGCACGGTTGGCATCCTCGACCTGCTCACCCTGCTCGCCAACTGGGGGCCGTGCGCGTGAGAAGACGGCCATAAGTCATGAGCCATGTCTTTAGCCGGCGGGCTTGCCCCACCCGGTGCCGCCCTCATGCAGCCTGAGCTTTCACCTGTTCTGCACGTCGTTGGCCTGGTATGATCGCAACGAAGGGGGATCGTTCACGACGGAGAGGAGGCGTCCGATGGGTGTTTCGACGCATGCCTGGATGCTCGGTCTGGGCCTGGCTCTCTTTCCCGGCAAGGCCCTGGCCGGCAGCGACCCGCCCCAGTTCATCCTTCAATGGGGTTCCAACGGTGCCGGGCCTGGCCAGTTCTCCGGCCCGCACGGGATCGAGGTCGATGCCGACGGCAACGTCTACGTCGTTGATACCGGCAACAATCGCATCCAGAAATTCACCTGCGACGGGATGTTTCTGATGACCTGGGGCTCCTTTGGGGACGCAGATGGGCAATTCAACCATCCCCACGGAGTCGGCATCGGCCCCAAGGGCAACATCTACGTCGCCGAGACCGGGAACAACCGCGTGCAGAAGTTCACCAGCGATGGGGTCTTCGTCACGAAGTGGGGCTCCTTCGGCGATGGAGACGGACAGTTCAGCCATACCCATGGACTCGCCGTGGACAGCAACGGCAATGTCTTCGTCGCGGACCGGAACCAGAATCGCGTCCAGAAGTTCACCAGCGACGGAGCCTTCATCATGGCGTTGGGAACAACCGGCAGGGGAGACGGACAGTTCACGGGCACCAACGGCGTCGCCGTCGACTTGGATGACAACGTCTTCGTTGGCGACAGCAGTCCGCGGATTCAGAAGTTTACCAATGACGGCGTGTTTATCACCTCGTGGGGCTCCGCCGGCGCCGGCGACGGTCAGTTCAACTTCCCGCGCGGTCTCTCGGCGGATGAGTTCGGAAACGTCTACGTCGCCGACCGCAACCTCCATCGCATGCAAAGGTTCACGGGAGACGGAGCGTTCATAACCAAATGGGGCTCGTTCGGCGCGGGCGAGGCCCAGTTCAACTTACCGTACGCCGTGAGAGCGAGTGGAGACGGATTTGTCTATGTGGCCGACTCGAGCAATCATCGCGTGCAGAAGTTCCGCGTGACCCCATGCCCGGCCGACCTCGACGTTGACGACAGCGTGGGAATCCTCGATCTGCTCGCGTTGCTCGCAGCATGGGGCAACGATCCCGGTGGTCCGCCGGACTTTGACGGCGATGGGATCGTCGGCATCCTCGACCTGCTTATGCTGCTGGCGAACTGGGGCCCGTGTCC
>JAPUKX010000234.1 GCA_027295435.1 Planctomycetota bacterium
CGGGTCAAGCCGCCGATGAAATCCTGCTTGCAGCGGACTTCGCCTTGGTGCTCGAAGCCGGCGACCTGACCAGCGCTCAAGAAACCCTTCAGCAGTTGGTCACCGAGCTTGGGCCACGCGCCGCGCTGGTGCGCAACTTCAGCTATGAGGAAGCCCGCCGTCTGGAGCAGGAATGGTTGTTGTCGCGAGTCCGCCGGCCCGGCACCGACCCCGCCGAAGTCACCGCGAGTATTGACGGCCGGCGGACATGCGATCGCCCGGCAGCGCAACCTTCGGGAGTTAGCCGATCGGGCGCGCAGGCAGCTCGTTGTCCGGCAGCGTAATCGGCCGGATACTGACGCGCCGCTCAGCGAGCAGTTGTATGGACCCAAAGAGCTGGCCCCGTCGTTGGATCAGCAACTGGAGTTCTCCGATCGGGGCGCGGCATACACGATCAGCGTGCCCGCGAGTCAGCTCAGCCGGGTGCTGGCCCGGCTTCAAGTAGATCAACAGCACTCAACATTCCTGCAAATGCTGCGTAATGTAGATCGTAAGAGCTCCGGCGGGCCGGGCGAATCGCCCTTGCGCTGGCTCAGGGATTACCCGCACGTCCTTGCTGCTGCCCGACGCCTGCAGGATCGCCGTGACGGCGTGATCCTCCTTCCGATTGTTATCCAGCAGCCTAGGGCAAGATAAGCGCGCCACGGATCGCATCGGGCCTCGCCCGCGTCCATATGTGGCCGGCTACCACGTCACCGTTTGGCAGCCACTTCCGAGATCATTCGCGCAAACTCTACATCTGATCTGTCAGCGGCGGCCTGGTCCGGTGTGTCGGGAATGGTGTCCAGATCCGTCTGCGTCGCCAGCAGTCCGTTGTCCTTCCACCACAGGATGACCCCGTCAATCCTCATCCCTTCGTGCTCGATCGACAAGGCCGTCTCGATGATTCGCCGCTGGACGTTTGGCGGGGGAATCATTCGGATCGGTGTACCAGCCTCGTCGCGCAGGATGCCTCGACCTACCTTGACGTTGTGGCGTTTTGAGAGCACGGGGAACACCTTGAGACCGTACTTCTTCTTGAGCGCTAGACAGGCTTTGAGTCGAGACTGGTGGATATCGTTTTGGTGATCGAGGTTGCCGTAATCTTGGCGCAGGTTGGAGAACATCGACACACCAATGCCGTCGGCGAGCCGCACAATCTGCTCGATAAGCTCACCGCTACGGCCACTCAGCGGCCCGCGCACCAGGCCGTACCAACAGATCTTCGCTTTGGGCCGCAGCCTGCGAGTGGCGGCGATGAGGTCCGTATACTCCCTAACCCGACGGCGAACCGTCTCCTCCTCGAATTCGGCGGGCCCAATCAGGGGATCCCACTTCTCGAAATCCAGCAGCACCCACCCATCGTACCCTGGCGGGATACCGTATCGTTCTGCGCTGCCGAACGCTTGGGGCACAGCACTTTCGTCGTTCGGCGTCCAGATGAAGCGCTTGTAGCGAGCAGCGTCATACATCTGTGTATGGTTGTTCCAGAATCGCTTTTGGGTGATATGCGCGAGAGTCTCATACCCAAGCTCTCCGAGTTCCTTCTGGACCGCGGGCGATGGCCAGAACGCTTCCAGAAGCACGAGATCGGCCGGCTCGACCGGTGGCGGAGAGGATTGCGTGGGGCCGTCACAGTGCTGAGGTGTGGCGGCAACGGCGATGGCGAGACCGGCTACCCATCGAGTGATCGTCCATGTTGTTCGCATGAAAGAGTCCTTGCCTACAGCAACGTAGCGAAACGCTTCACGGTTTCCAGATCACGGATGATCCGGTGGATTCTTGTGTGGATTGGAGCTCACGTGCTGGTCTTGGGCGGCTGGGGTGGTGAAGCTGACGGCATAGCTCCCCGGCGGGCGCGGCCGCGGACCTTCGGTTCGAGGCCCCGGCGTAAGCGGGCGATGTTCGAGCGGTGCTTGTAGACGACCAGCAGAGCCATGGCGGTCGTGACCAACACCGGCGGCGAGCCATGGATCACCGCATCCAATGAATGCGCAAGCGGCATCTCCAGAGCGTCATTGGGAAGAACCGAAAGAAGATAGCCTACGGGCACGCTCGCCGCGGCGAGCATGCTGGCCACGGACACGTATTTGGTCAGTCGCAGTGTGCCATACCACACGATCATCGCGCCGAGTGCCGCTAGGGTGAGCAGCGGCCACATCGCCGCCATCGCCCCGAACCCCGTGGCCACGCCCTTTCCGCCGCGCCACTTCAAGAACGGTGAATACATGTGGCCGAAGATCGGTGCGCATGCGACTGCCAGCCACAGCCACATCTGCTGCTGATGCAGCATCGCAGCTGGGCGGTTGATCACGTCGTTCACGACACCCCCGATCACGACCGGCAACGCGCCCTTGCTCACGTCCAGGAAGAAACAGAGAATCCCCAACCTTCGACCCAACACTCGAGTCACATTGGTGGCTCCGATGTTCTTCGAGCCATGCTCGCGGATGTCGATGCCCTTGGTCCGGCCGATGATCACCCCGAACGGAATCGATCCGACCAGATACCCGCCGACAATGCACGTCAACCAGCCAATCATGTTTGAGACCTATCCGTAGCATTGCGACGCATAATCTGCTGCTACTGGGGTCGGCAAAAGAATAATGAACCGAAGGTGTAGGGGCGGTCGGGGTACTTGCGGTCCAGCCGGTAGCGTGTGCCGGTGTCCACGAACGAGTCGTTGACCATCAGGGGCAGCCCCACAGCCTGGCAGATCTCCTGCACCTGGGCGACGTCCTTGAGCGGCGCTTCGGTCGGCGCGTGCTCGCCGTAGTCGAATGTGAGGCACATTTGCCCGCCGGGCTTGAGGAGGCCGGCTATCCGGCGCGCAGCGGTCTGTTGTCCCGGGGGAGGAATGTGTTCAATCACGCAGAAGCTGTAAGCACGATCGAACCCCCCGTCAACGCCGAGGTCTTCCGAGGTCGGATCTTCATCGACAAGATTGGTTGTCCGGGCATCGACGTGCAACCCTCGCCGCCGGGCGGTCCCATTCGTCTGTGCCGTCAGCTTCTCATTGATGTCGAGGCACACCACGCGGTCGCCCTGTGAAGCGAGGTAGAAGACCGGGGCCGTCATCGCTCCGCCTACCTCCAATACCGTCATCGAGTTCTTGATCCGACGGACGGGGGCGGAAGCACCAGTCAATGCGAGGCCTCGTGCATACTCCCACATTTTGTGCTTGCGGATATACAGTCGTCTCTTGACGTGCCCGTTGACCGCCAACCGTTCCCCCCTCAGCAGCCAGTTCCACAGCCAACGGTGAAGCGAAGCGACGGTGGGTTGAATCTGGGGGGACCGAAGGTCGGAGAATTCGAGCGTCTTGTTGATGATCGGTGCCGAACTCATCAGGGCCTCACGATTGCGTCGATTCGTTTGTGTCGTTGGCCCTGAGGTTGTAGCGAATCGCGGCCCGATGGCACAGCGTCAGCGCGACGATAAGCGTAAAGAGCCCGAACATGTGACCGTTGAGGTGATACGCGTCAAACACCGCCCCGATGAGCCAGCTGATGAGGACGAAGAGCGTGCCATCAGCGTAGAGATGGTCCGGCGGATCGAGGAAGGATCGCCGCAGGCTCAGCCCCACCACGGCGAGCAGAAGCAGGCCGCCGAGAGCTCCGGTCGTGGCGAGCTGATGTAGATACATCGAGTGGGCATGGTGATCGCTCGGCGAGAGCTGCCCATAGCCGAGCTTTTCGATCGCTTTGCGATATCCGCCTGCCCCGGTGCCGGTAAGCGGCGCATCGGCAAACGCAGCCCACGCGCCTGACCACCACCACAACCGCCGGCCCACATCCGTGTCATATTTTCCATCCCCCGCCGATTGGAGGTTGGTGATCGCCTGATTGACGCGCGACCGGATGAAGTCGTCCGCGATCAGCCAGGCCGTGGCGGCGCCGAGCAGACCGACGATCATCGCCACCAGCACGGCGCGCCGCGCCCAAGGCCGTCTGATTCCCATCATCACTAAAGCGAGCGGTACCGCCACGGCGGCGGCAATCCATGGGCCGCGACTCCCGGAATAGACCAAGCCGGCTGTAGCCACGATGAGTCCCGCCACAGACAGCCAACGGATCCATCCCTTGCCGCGAACGACCGCGGACATATGCCAACACATCGCCGCCACGCAGAAGGCCCCGGTCTGAATCGGATGAATGAGGCCCGGCAGCCGTTGGTTTCCGCTCGGCCTCAAGCCGAAGATCTCCAACCCCTGACCGGCCTGCACGAGGTTCTGCCCAAAGACGCCCACCAGCAATCCGCCGATCAGCCACGGCGCGCGGTCCAGCACCGGCCAGAGCATCAGGGGCGTGAGGATCACACGACATGCGCCGAGTTCCTCGAGCCCTTCGACCCGATCGGCGCTCCACAGGATGCTCACCGCGTGCCACACGGCCCACGCCCCAAGCAGCCACATCAGCCGGTTGCGGAATAAGGCGGCATAGCACGCCCAGATGTGCGGCAGCCGGATGACCGTCCAGCCCAGGAGAAGCGCCCACGCGAAGTCCTTTGGCGTCGTCGCCAGGGGCAGCAAGAGCACGTACATGATCGCCAGTGCGG
>JAPUKX010000235.1 GCA_027295435.1 Planctomycetota bacterium
ACCTCTTCACGCCGATGTTCGTCATGAGCCGCATCGGGGGCTGGGTCGGCCACTGTATCGAGCAGCTGGCGGACAATAAGCTCATCCGGCCGCGCTGCGAATACATCGGCCCGCACGAGGCGGCCTACGTGCCCATCGAGGGACGTTGAAACGGGACAACCCCCGCAGGCGACGCCGGCCCACCTGGTGCGCATCGGGGGATCACCACGCCGACCCGCTGGGGACGCACCCCAGCGGCTGGCCCGGCCCCGGCGGACCATGGCAGGTCACGTCCTGCGGCATGGACGGCCAGCAGCGAGAAAGTTATCCACATCCGCCCGGGAGGCACGGGGATCAGGGCGGCCCTGGTGATACCATGGCCAGCTGCGGCACGCTGAAGGAGCGGTGGCGCAATCGCAAAGCCAGGAGACCAGGGAGAAGGACGTCGTGTGATATGTCCAAACTCACTTGAAAGGAGGCTGAGCCATGAACACGTCGCTGAGAATCCTGGGGCTTGGCCTCGGGGCGGTCCTGCTTGGGGTCGCTTCGGGGATTACCCAGCAGGAATCGTCTATCGCGAGCCCGGACACCGCCGGGATCGCGGACACTCTGGTCAACAAGTCCGCAAACATTCGCTATGACGAGTTGGTGTTGATCAGCGGCGGCGCCCGAGACCAGCAGTTGCTGGAAGACATTGCGGTAGAGGTCCGCAAGCTGGGCGCCCACCCCGTGATCACGATTAGCAGTGACCGTCTCACCCGCAACATATTCACCCAAGTGCCGGCCCGTTTCGACAACCAAGAGCCAACGTTCGTGTTGCGAATGGCCGAGACCATCAACGCGATGATCAGTGTCGATTATCGGGAGAGCTTCGGTATCCTCGCCGATGTCCCGGCCGAGCGCCGGGCCGCCCACGCCAAGGCGTTCGAGCCGGTTCACAAGAAGATGCTCGAGCGCAGCGTGATTCACACGCATCTGGGCAACGGCTTGTATCCGACCAAGGCCTTGGCTGAGCAATTTGGGATCACCCGCAACGAGCTGTCGAGGATCTTCTGGCGCGGCGTGAATGTTGATTACGATCAGCTCCAAGCTACGGGTGAGCGGGTCAAGAATATTCTGGCCGCGGGGCGGGAAGTGCGCATCACTGCGCCCAACGGCACTGATCTGACGGTCGAAATCACCCGCCGTCCGATCTTCGTGAGCGATGGCGTGATTTCGACCGATGATCGATACGCAGGCGGCCCCGCGTGCCAGGTCTGGCTTCCGGCAGGGGAGGTCTACCTGACCCCCGTGACCGGTACGGCCGAGGGTACCTTTATCGCCGATACGTTCTTCTTCCAGGGCAAGCGGATCCAGGGCCTGACGCTGAACTTCACCAAGGGCAAGATGACGTCGATGTCCGCGAAGCAGGGCGACATCACCGCGTTGAGGCAGCTGTACGACGCCGCCCCCGCCGAGGGGCGCGACCACTTCGCGGCTATTGACATCGGCATCAACCCCAGCGTGCAGATTCCCGCAGGCAGCCAGATGGTCACCTGGATGGGCGCCGGCACGATCAGCATCGGCATAGGCGGCAACACCTGGGCCGGCGGCGACAACGATGTCCCCTTTGACCTGTTTGCCCATCAGACCAACGCAACGTTGACGGTTGACGGGCGGAAGCTCATCGATCAGGGCACACTGATTCAACGGTAGTCGTGCCCGCGCCGCCGCTCCTTCACGGGCTCCTGTGCCACGACAACCTCCAAGAAAGAAGCCCACGGATCCCAATCCGTGGGCTTCTTCGTTCATGCAGGGCGTTGCGCGGCCAAACGGTGCACTTGTTCACCACGTGTATTTCACCGTGTAGGTCAGCGTCTTTTCGCCGTCAGGCGGAACGTTCACTTCGAAGTGGATCGTCCGCGCGTCGATCTTCTCATGCTCGTCGCTGGCCTCGGTGATCTGCCAGTTGACCCACCGGTAGAGGTTCTCCTTGATGATGACCTTGATATGCTGCTCTTTGTGGTTGCGGATTTGGATCTTGAAGCTCTCGGTGATGAGGTTGGCCCGGGTATCGATAGTAAAGTTCGTTTGGGTGCGCTCGCCGACGATATCAAAGGCTTGACCAACCCTGATCAGGACCGTCTCATTCTTCGGCGTATGGTCGATGAGGTCTTCGCCGACGAACTCAAACGTTTCGTCCGCCTCGTCCTGTTTGTACACGCGTACCTTGCCCCGCGGCAGAGGCATGCCGAGGTTGTTGTCCTCTTCATTGTGAAAGCGCACATAGACGTCGACCTTCGGGTTCGACTGCGTGCCCATATTGCGGTCGGTTTGCGGGTTAGGGGAAAACCTCCACCCAGCACCGGGTGACAGGCCAAAGTACACCAACACTTTCTCGACGCTCACGTCGCGGGCGGTCGGAAACAGTGTGATCTGCTGGGTGGTGTTGGACAGGATATCCGTGCGGCGCGGCAGCGTGTACAGGTGGTACTCGAAGAAGGCCCTTTCTTGGAAGCCCGGCGGCCGGCCGGCCCCCCTCCCTGCACCCCCACCGGAACGAAAGTAGCCATACTCTGGCTGAACCCGCTGCACGTCGCCGGCGATGAGCTTGAGCCGGGCGTTTTGGTACGCCCGCCCGGAGAGGTTCATCACAGTCACCCACGCGCCGAGGTCGGCCAGGGTGTCATCGGCGTTCAGCATCAGGTTGTAGTCCGCCCGCCAGGTGATGCCGCTGGTCTGATAGGTGGTGCGGATCTCGTGCTCACCGCCTTGCTCGGCATCCAGCTTCCACACCAGCGTGGGCTTGGTCACCAGCCCCTCCAGCGGCAGCGGGGGTAGTTTGATTCGACCGCTTCCCTGTGGGAGGAACTCCAGCCCCTGCGGCGTCTGGAGGATAAACATCCCACCGCTGACGGCGAGTACCTTGCCCGTTACCACTGTGGTCTCGCCGTCCTGCGTCACTTCCAGGCCGACCTCCCGGTCGATGTACTTTTCGTAGAGCTTTTGGGTATTGATCAGGTCGAACTCGAAGTTCTGTTCGAGCACCTCCGTACCGTCGGGGTCAGTGAGATCCACAAAGCTCACCGTGGTGGGATCGATGAACTGGGCCACGTCGGTGAACCGCAGTTCGTTGAGGCCAGCCTTGAGGTTGACTGTGCGCACCTCCTTGACCACACCGAATCCGGGCACCTGCCAGGCGAAGTTCAGGTTGTAGCCCTGTCGCTGCTGGGAGATGAACCGTTGGGGATCGAAGCTCCCCGGGTCGGCAGTGGAGTAGACGGTCACCGCCAGGCCTTCGCCCGCGGCGGCGGCCCCGACTGTGCAGGGCGAGAAGAGAAGAATCACGGCGGCAATGACGTTTGGTGTCCATTGGTGTTTGCGAACCATCGGCGTGCTCCTTGACCCAGGGCCGCCTCAGTGCGGCCGGTGTGTGATGTCAACAAAATATGGCCGATCCTGACCGGCGGTCTCCAGTGAGCAGTCGGTTTTTGGCGGGAATGTACTATTGGCCGGCCGGAGAGGCCTCTTGCGTCATCTGCGGATAGATCAGCACCCGATCGTGGGCCAGCAGCAGCAAGTCATCGGCTCCGTCACCCGTAACGTCGGCAACGAGGGCTTCGCTCGGCTCGTACTCGCGCGGCTCGCCGCCGGAAAAGATCTTGGATTCAAAGACCTGGAAGCCAACCGCGTACAGCATCTGTCGCGACTCGCTAAACGTAAAGATCTCACACATCTGTTCGCCGGCATCGAGTGAAATGAGATCGCGAAACCCGTCGCCGTTGATGTCGCCGGTCGCCAGCTCATGCTGGCGGCGATGCTCTTGGTCGGTCCGCCAGGACGCAAACTCTCGCAGCACCGTGCGGTCGCCCAGAAACCGAATCACCGCGAACCCGTCGTTCCCGATCGCCAGGAGGTTGTCCCCGCCATCGCCCGAGAACGAGCCGGCATGGATGGAATGAAACGAGAAACCCTTGACCGTGACCGACTCGGTCTCGCCCCATGTTCTGCTCGAGCCGGGTCGCTGGTCTTGCAAGCGGGCCATGACGACCAGCCGATCGTTCTTCTGGTCGGCGGCGACAATTCGATCGCCCAGCACGGCCAGCGACACGAGCTTGGAAGAGCTGTCGTCGGCGTTTATCTGTTGCACCACCTGCCAACCCGGACTGACGCCCGCAGGTGGGTCCGGATCATAACGCACCGCCCGCACGTAGTTGCGATCGGCAATGAGCAGCTCCGCGTGGCCGTCTGCGTCGATGTCAAATACCGCGGTGTTGTCCGCCTTGGCGGCCTTCACCAAGCCGAACTGGCCCATATCTTTGGACTCTGTGAGTTCGAACCCGTCGGCCTCGGCGTGGAGCATCATCATCGGCTTATCACGCGTGAACAGCAGCAGGTCGGTCCTCCCGTCCTGATCGGCGTCCAGGGCCAGAATGGTCTGGGGCGATCGGCTCAGTGACCCCAGTTGGATCGTTTCGCTTTCCCCGGCCAGGTCGATGAGCGTAATCGCATAGTTGCGACCGTCCTTGGCGATGATGGCGACGTGCGGGCCATCCTCCAACTCGACCAGATTGAGCGCGACCGGTGTATGGCCGCCGGGAACGGTCAGCGGGACAGGATATGGCACACCGGTTGACTCGACCTCGCATCGGCCGACGACACCTTCCTTCTCCGAGAGCACGAACAGCTCGGCAAAAGGGTCATCGTCCACGTTGCCCGCAACGAGATACTCAAGCTCGGCGTAGCACGGATATGACTCGCCCGGCTGCAAGCCCTTGCCCTGGGCCTGGCGATACACGACCAGCGCGTTGGCCTGAGTGTCCGTGGCCACAAGGTCCAAGAGCCCGTCGCCATCGACATCGACCACAGCCGTGGACCGCTTGCGATTGCCCGCGTCGGAGAAGCTGTACACCAGCATCGCCGCGTCGCGGTCACCGGTCTGCTCGATCTGCTCGATCGCGAGCTCGTACAGAACGATGCGCTTGGACGCTCGTTCGATGACGACGATGGTGGCCGCATCATCCCCGGTGAGGCGCAGCGCCTCCGCCTCGAGCAGCGCGGGCATCTCGAATCGAAGCTCGGCTCCCAGCACGCCGCGCCCGGAATCCTCGCCGCCGAGCCACAGCCGGATCGGAGCCGGGTCGTCGGGAAGGATGCCGGCGATATCCAACCGTCCGTCACCGTTGTAGTCCTCGAGCAGGAAGGCGATGATCTTGCCGCCCGTTGCGAGCTTCAGCGGCCGGCCCAGGCTATCGCCATTGATCGTCCAGACGTGGATCTCGCCGTCAACCAGACAAAGAAGCTCCGGTCGATCGTCGCCGATGACATCGGCCACCGCCAGGCCGTTTCGATTAGACGCCAGGTCCTTGACATGATGCTTGCGGGCGATTGCGAACTTGCCGGCCGGTGACTGACGCACGAACACCACCTCGGGGGGTGATCCGGCGTAAATGAGATCCATCAACCCATCGCCGTCGAAATCGTGGGGGACCACGGCCGAAACGCGATGGCTGACGGAGATGAGCTGGCGCCTGAACCGCCAGTGCTCGGGGAGTTCATTGGCCCGGGTGACAGTGACGAAAGCGTCATCCGGGGTGGCCCCCGGCTTCTGAACGTGCAGCTCGATTCGGCTGGAGTGGTTGTTGACCACGATCAAGTCCAGGAAGCTATCGCCGTCCAGATCGGCCACGGCCATCGGACCTGCGCTGCGGTCGATCTTGACGATCTCCAGTCCCCCAAAGCCGAAGTACTCGGCCAGCGAAGTGTCGTCACTCTGTGTCGGCCCCAAGGAAGCCAGCAGCAGGCCGACGCCGGCGCAAAAGGTCACAGCGATGGGCATGAGGTTGCTCCTGGGTGCCCCGGGGACGCAAGCGTGAGGCCGATCAGGCCGATACCTCCGTGGATGTTGCTGAGTTCATCGTCACCATCGTATACTAGCTCCATGCGGCTGTGGCCTTCTTTTGAGCTTCGACGAAGATGACTCGGTTTCTCGCTGGCAAAAGTACCGTTGCTGCGGTTCTGGTCGCGGCCCTGCTCGGGACCGCCAGCGCTGCCGATGTAATCAAGCTTACCAGCGGCGCGGTGCTCCAAGGCGCGATCCTGAAGCGAAATGACCAGACGTTGTGGCTGGACCTCGGTTCCGACGTGCTGGCGATAAGGCTCCAGGACATCGATGAGATCGAGCTGGCTGAGGCGGACGCGCCGGTGCAGACCGAAGCACACTGGCTGTTCCACACGGCCCGCGATCTGACTGAGCTAAGCCCCAAGGAGCAGGCCAAGCGGGTGGGACCCACGGTCATCAAGGTCGCCACCCCCCGTGGTCTGGGCTCCGGCGTGATCATCAGCACCGACGGACACGCCATCACCAACGCTCACGTCATCCAGGGCGAGACGAACCTGCGAGTGACGGTGTGGCTTCCCCAGGCCGACACCTCGCTTCGGCGCATGGTGGTCCAAGACATCGAGATCGTCGCCGTCAACAACCACATCGACCTGGCTTTGATCAAGATTACGCACCCCGAACAGGGGAAGTTTGTCTTTGCTCTACTTGAAGCCCAGGAGAGCATCGAGGTCGGCCAGATCGTGTTCGCGATCGGCAACCCCTTGGGATTGGAGCGCACGCTCAGCCAGGGTGTGATCTCCACGACCCAGCGGAGCTTCGACGGGCTGACCTACATCCAGACCGATGCGGCGGTCAATCCCGGCAACTCGGGCGGCCCGCTGTTCAATACTCGTGGCGAGGTTGTGGGCATCACCAACATGGGCGCAATGTTCTTCGAGGGCCTAAACTTCGCCATTCCCGCCCGATACGTGAAGGACTTTCTTCGCAACCGTGAAGCCTTCGCCTACGACAAGGACAACCCCAACTCCGGGCACCACTATCACGAGCCCCCGCCGCGCAAGAAGTTCAGCGTTGCACCGGCGTTGAAAGATCGATCGAGCCGTTCGGAATGATCCCATGATCCGTTGCCTTGGCTGTGGATGTTTGTGCCGGCGGGATCAAACTGGCTTAGGAACCGCTGATTGAAAGAGGATACTGCCATGTTCAGGAACGTGATCATCTGCTTGGTGTCGATCGTTCTCGGCCCGGTTGTCACATTTGCCGGGCCCACGATTGACGATCTGGCTCCCAACGACAGCATCTTTGTAGCCAGTGTGAAGAATGTCCAGGATTCCCTGGAACGGCTCAAGCGCACGCAGCTGTGGGCGCTGTGGGAGTCTGATCAGGTCAAGGCGCTTCGCGCCGAAGCGGTCGAAAAGTGCACCCAGAAGCTCGACGAACTGTTGGAGGAACTTGGAGTCGAGGAAGGTTCGCTGGTTGGGCCGCAGGGCACGGTCGGCATTGCCGTATTCCCGGTGATGCAGGAGGACCTTGATGCGACAGTGCCGGGGTTCCTGTTCCTCGCTGATTTCGGCGCCGACGCCGACAAGACCGGCAAACTCATCGACGCGGTGATCGCGAAGGCTGAAGAGGAACTGGATCTGGAGTATGAGGAGAAGGAGATTCTCGGCAGGACCGTCTATTCGTTCGACCTTTCCAACATGAACGCCGAGGGCATCTTCGAGGCCGAGGAAACCGAGATAGATCAACCGGCGACGATGCCAGCACCCGATCCGACGGACGTGTTCGAGATGGTCTCGGCTCTGCATTATGTGCGCGATGGCAGCCGATTCATCGTGTGCACCGATCTCGACACGCTCAGTGACGCCCTTGAAGCTATTGATGGTGATGATCGGGCTGGACTTGAGAAGCACGAAGACTATCAGGCGGTGGTGGATCGACTGGGCGAGGTCGATGCCTATGCGGTGCTGCTGACACGGGACATCGCCCGGGTGGTGGGCGGCGCCGAGCCGATGATGGCCCAAATGTTCCAAGGCATGATTCAGATGATCCTCGGCGACATCAAAGCTCTGGGGTGCGGCGTTCGCTTTGATACTCCAGCGGCGATGTTCGAGGAGACATTTGCAGTGTACATGCCTAACGGCAAGGCCGGCCTGACGGCGCTGATGGACACCGAGGCGCCCCGGCGCGACTTGCCGCCATTTGTCGGACCCGATGCCCTCGGCTACACCAGCATGAATTTCGAATTCGACGGGGTGATGGAGTTCGTCCGTAGTATCGGCCGGATGAATCCGATGCTACAAGGGCCCATTGATCAGCTACTGGTTGAGTATGGCACGACCATCGAGAATGTGTTGGCCGCGCTGGGGCCGCAGATTCATAGCACGGTGACGCTCTCCCGGCCGATTGATCTGTCGAGCATGAAATCGCTCTACGCGATCGAGTGCTCCAAGCCCGACCTGATCGAGCAAGTGCTCGCCGAACATGCTGGGCAGTTGGGTTTGGAGCCGCGAGACTTCCTTGGCCGGCGAATATATTCCATGCCTGCGAACCCCATGATGATGATGGGCGGGCCAATGATGGGCGGCGCCGGCGGTGAGGGGTTCTCGATCGGCTTCGGCGGCGGCTACCTCATGATCGGAACCACAAGCCTCGTGGAGGATGCGCTGCGCGCCACCGGGCGGGCCGCCGTGCCCAGCCTTGGCGACGATCCAGCCTTTCAGCAGGCCATCCGTGCCTTGCCCGCGGAAGGGGTCGTCTCATGGGGGCTTGCCAATACTGTGGACTACATCGAGTTCTTCAAGGACATCGACTTGATGGTCCAACGCCAAATGATCGATCAGATGAAGCTCTGGAACCCGGAGTATGCCAAGGAGATGGAAGATGAACTTGCAGCCAAGCCGCCCCCGCCCTGGCGCCGGTTCGATATTGAGATTCTGAAGCGGTATCTCGGGCCGATGGCCTGGCAGGTGCAATCCGACTCGAACGGATTTGTAGGTACGTACTATCTGTTCCAGGCGCCTGGGACCCAGTAAGGATCCGATCCGCGCCGCGTGGCCGTTGCGGCTTCACGTTTAGCCCCGGCGCCCACGCCGGGGGCTCTCTGCCGTTCAGTTCCATCCGATCTTGAAGAAGATCGTGGTAAACAGGAGATCGGCGATGATGATCGCCACCACTGACTGCACCACGGTGCTGGTCGTTGCCCGCCCGACTCCCGCGGCCCCCCCCGTGACGCTCAGGCCGTGGTAGCACGCAAATGAGCTGAGGATCAACCCGAACACGCCAGCCTTGATCAATCCGGTCAGGAAGTCGCTCACAATAAGTTGGTTCAGCGTGTTCGTCTTGTACAGCTCGTACGGCACGTCGAGGAACAGCACGCTCATGAGTCCCCCGGAGAAGACCGCGGCCAGATCACCGATGACCGTCAGTCCGACGAGCGCGATCGTTGTCGCCAGCACCCGCGGGACCACCAGAAAGCGGATGGGGTTCAGCGCATGGGCTTCGAGGGCTTCGATCTCCTCACCGACAACCATCGTTCCGAGCTCGGCGGCGATCGACGCCCCGGCAAATCCGGTGAGGACGATGGCTGCGATCAGCGGACCGAGCTCCCGAAGGATGGCCACGCCGATGATGTTGGCGACCTTGTCCGTCTGGCCGAAGTCCGCCAGGGCCGGCTCCATTTGCAGTGCAAGGATGAACCCGACGCAG
>JAPUKX010000236.1 GCA_027295435.1 Planctomycetota bacterium
GCGAGCTCAAAGGCGGGATCGGCTAACAGCGAGCCCGGCCGTCCCCGGCCCGGGATTCGCCCGCATCCCTCCGCGCATCTGCCCGGTCTAAGAATCCGGGGTCGCGGACGCCCCGGCTCGCTCTAGGGCCCCTTGAGCTTACGGCGCAGGTCGGTCAGCGTCGCGGTCTCGATCGGGCGGGCGGTGAACAGGTCGAGGTTGGCGCTTGCAGCCATGTGCGGCAAGCAGCGCGTCAGCACTATTTCAATTCCTTGATCGTCCAACCGAACTCGATTCAATCGGCCGTGGCGGGTGTTGACCGTCTCGAAGGCGGGCTCGTCGTAGCCGAACTCGACTAACGTGCGCGCAACATCTCCGATCGGCGCTACCGTATACAGCCGTACATGCACCGTCACCCCGGCGTCGATGTGTCCCTTCACCGCCCGCCCAACGAGCAGGGAATCGTCCTGGGGCATCGCTTCGGTCAACACCGTCATCAATTGCTCGGCCACCCGCCAGACATCGCGGACCGACTCGGCGTAGCCGACATCACCCATCAACTGCATCGCCCTGGCCTGAGCGTGTTGGCGGACCCGACCGTAACCGGGCAAATCCACATCACGGAATCCCAATGCACCCACCGCTGCCCGGATAGCCTGGCCGATCGAATCGGCCCGGCCGGCTTCGAGGAGTCGTGCCGCCTCGCAGGCAATCTGGTCTGTGCGCGGATCAGGCATCGCGTGTTCCATGCTACGCGCCGCGATGCCGTATATCATTGCGTGATGGCCGCATCAGCCGACCACATCACGAAGCCCACGATCGGCATCACCATGGGTGATCCGGCCGGGATCGGTGCGGAGATCGTGGTCAAAGCGCTGGCGGACAGGCGTATTCGCGGACTGGCCCGGTACGTCGTCTACGGCCTCAACGAGCTGCTGGCCTACGCTGCTGATCAACTGGAAGTTGAGCCGTACTGGTTCCGAGTGCAGCACGATTCCAAGCGCACCGTGCGTCAGATCACCGAGGATGTGGTAGTGCTCGACTTCGACGAGTTCGACGGGTTCATTCAATCGCCGCGCCAACCATCCAAGTCGGGCGGGATCGCGTCCAAGGCGTTCGTCGAGGAAGCCGTCATCGACGCGATGCGGTTGAAGGAACATCCCCGACATCTCGACGCGATCGTGACCGGGCCCATCTGCAAGCAGTCCTGGCAAATGGCCGGGTTCAACTGGCCCGGGCACACCGAGCTGCTCGCCCATCGCACCAAGGCCAAGCGCCACGCGATGATGTTCGTGTCGCCCCGGCTGCGCGTGGTCCTCGCCACGGCCCATTTGCCGCTGATGGAAATCCGCAACAAGCTCACGATCGGTCGGGTGTTCGATCCGATTGATCTGGGCAACGATGCGTGCCGGGAGTTGGGGATCGAGCAGCCGGTGATCGCGGTCGCCGGGCTGAACCCCCATGCCGGCGAAGGCGGTCACATCGGCGATGAAGAATCGCGGCTGATCGAACCGGCAATAGAGATCGCCCGGCATGGAGGCATCAACGTCCAGGGTCCCTTCCCCGCCGATACGCTGTTCATAGACGCCGCCTCGGGAAACTACGACCTGGTCGTGGCGATGTATCACGACCAGGGGCTGATCCCCGTCAAGCTGCTGGGCTGGAACCACGCCGTGAACTGGACCATCGGCCTGCCGATCATTCGCACCAGCCCCGATCACGGCACGGCCTTTAACATCGCGGGCACCAATACGGCCGCGGAAGGCTCGATGACTGCTGCGATCGAGCTGGCGGCGAAGCTGGCAGTCAACCGCATGACGGCCACGCTGGTCGCAGAGGCGAAACGAAGCGAACCCGCCGCGTAGAAGATCCGCGGGTTGCCACCCGCGGCTATTCAATGCGCACAATATTCGCAGCCTCGCTTCTCGACAGCTGCGGGTGGTAACCCACAGATACCGCCGTCATACTGCCTCCGTGCCTGTCTACCTGCTGACGTTGCATGCCTATCGCTCCTGGCGACCCGATCATCCCAGGGGATATGTGCGCCAAGGCGAGGGAATCCTGCCGCCGGATGCGGAAATGGCTGCGCAATACGATCGAAACGCGACCCACCGGCAAGTGACATTCGACAAGGAGTTGCAGCAGATTCTTGTCGAAGGCACCTGCGACATCTGTGATCGTAGAGATTGGCGGCTGCACTATGTCGCAACCGAACCAACACACATACACGCACTTGTCAGTTGGCTGGAGGATACGCTCGATTGGAAGTTCGTCCACGACACGCTCAAGCGCCTCCTTGGCATGATGCTTGCGCAACATACGCGAACGAAAGGACGGAAATGGTTTGTGCGCAAGGGGAGCAGGAAACGCGTGCGCGACTGCGGACACTTCGAGTATCTCATGAACGAGTATTTGCCGAAACATAGGGGGCGGCGATGGTCTGAGCGCGTCGCGGCTTGCACTCGATCACAATAGCTGCGGGTGGTAACCCGCAGATAACGCCGTGCCGCTGTGCCTTCGTGCCTTTTTCGACCTTCCCAGCTACCATCCTCGCCATGAGCACGCCGACCGCCGCCAAATCCATGGACGAGATCGTCGCGCTGTGCAAGCGGCGCGGCTTCGTTTTTCCGGCGTCGGAGATCTATGGCGGGATCAACGGCTTCTGGGACTACGGCCCGCTGGGCGTGGAATTGAAGAACAATCTGCGCGACGCCTGGTGGCACGACATGGTCCGCTGCCCCCCTACCGGGCCGGATCCCGGCGCGCCGAGACTGGAGATCGTCGGCCTGGACTCGGCCATCATTCAGAACCCCAAGGTGTGGGAAGCCTCCGGCCACGTGGCGGGCTTCAACGATCCGATGGTGGATTGCAGGACATGCAAGTCACGCTTCCGCGCGGATCACCTATGGGTTGTCATCTGGTCAGATTTCGCGCGTCTACGCGCAGATGTCGAACAGCAGCGCCCGGCATTCAACGTTGAAGAGATGGCACCATTAGTCGAGCTCGCAAATTCGAAAGAACAACCGACTGACGAACAACTTCAATTACTGCGTCAATGGCAAGACATTGGTGCATACACCACCCGAAGAGCTTTTGCCCCATATGTAAAGATTGTTGTTGCAACCGAGAAACAAGAAGCGTTGGAAGGCGCTGCCCTTACAAAGCATGAAGCAAGGGCAATTAGAGACCCTCGAATTATCTGGTACTCACCGATTGCAGATTACGAAGGACAATGGGGCGCAATAAAGTGCCCTAATTGTGGTGAGGAAAACAGTTTCACCGAAGCCCGTCAGTTCAATCTCATGTTCCCAACCTCCGTCGGGGCGGTGCAAGATGAGAATTCCAAGGCTTACCTGCGCCCGGAGACTGCGCAGGGGCTTTTTCTCAACTACAAGAACATCCTCGACACGATGCGGGTGAAGGTGCCGTTCGGGATCGCCCAGATCGGCAAGGCGTTCCGCAACGAGGTCAACCCCCGGAATTTCATCTATCGGTCGCGCGAGTTCGAGCAGATGGAGATGGAGTGGTTCTGCCAGCCGGAAGAGGCGCCGAAGTGGTTTGAGTTCTGGCAACAGCAGCGCTTGAGCTGGTGGAAGTCGCTGGGATTGTCTGATGACAACCTTACGATCCGCCAGCACGACGAGGCTGAGCTGTCGCATTATGCCCAGGGCGGGGCGGGCACGGTGGATATCGAGTATCGCTTCCCGTTCACCCATCCCGGCTTCGCGGAGCTGGAGGGCATCGCTCACCGCACAGACTTCGATCTGAAGGCCCATCAAGAGCACGCGAAGGTCAAGCTCGAATACTTCGACCAGGAGCGCAACGAGCGGTACATCCCCCACGTGGTGGAGCCGGCGGCGGGGCTGACTCGCGGGGTGCTGGCGCTAATCTGCGAGGCTTACACCCCGGACCCCGACCGCCCCAGCAAGGTCTTCTTGAAGTTCTATCC
>JAPUKX010000237.1 GCA_027295435.1 Planctomycetota bacterium
CAGGACACCACCACGCTGGAAGATATCTCCGTACTCGCCCGCCTGCACGAGGGCGAGTAAGCGTGGGGGGCGAGCCGCCGCCCCGGTGCGTGGTTGCGATGCTTCTGATATTCAGAGACAGACACGCGGCCTGGCGGCCGCGGCTAAACGGACGATCACCCAGCGGGGCGAGGTTGGCGTGTTATGAAACCGAAGAAACCGCGAAGGAACCGAACCAGGTCCAGTGTTCCGTCCCGACCCAACGATAGCCGGATGATGGCCTACCCGTCCTCCCGGTCCACGGCGAGCGTCTCGCCCAGCAGGATAGCCGCTTCACTCGCCGCCTCCGGCATTCGGCCGGGTATGATGGCTGATGTGTGCACGGGCTGCTTGGCAAGCAGCCATGCGAACCTCAGTACCTCTAGAAGAGGAGCGTAGGTCAATGGCAAAGATGACAATCGGACTCGGCCTCGTGCTGATCGCTCTAGGCCTTGGCGGGTATTTTGGCACCGGCCGGGAGAGTTGGACGGCGTTGATCCCGGCGTTCTTGGGCCTGCCGCTGCTGATTCTCGGCTGTGTCGCCCTGAGGGAACGTATGCGCAAACACGCGATGCACGTTGCCGGCGTCATCGCTCTGCTGGGCTTTGCGGGCCCTGTCAGGGGATTGATGAAACTGCCCGTGCTTCTGACCGGCGGTCAACTCGACCAGTCGCCCACCGCGGTCGCCGTCAAATCCGCCACGTCCATCCTTTGCTTGATCTTCGTGCTGTTGTGCATCCGGTCCTTCATCAAGACTCGCCGCGCCGGCACTGCTCAGCGGGATTCCTGAGGTGGATGGCAGGCGGCTGAGAGACTGTGCTTTTCACGGTTCTATAGAAGGCGACGGACTATGACCTACGTGGTTGCTGAACCATGCATCAAGTGCAAGTACACCGATTGCGTAACCGTGTGTCCGGTCGACGCTTTTCGCGAAGGTGCGAACTGCCTGGTCATCGATCCGGAGGTTTGTATTGACTGCGACCTCTGCGTGCCCGAGTGTCCGGTCGATGCGATCTTCTCCGAGGACGACCTACCCCAGAAGTGGGCCGAGTACGTCGAGGTCAACGCCCGCCTTGCCGTCGATTGGCCGGAGATCACCGAGCAGAAGGATGGGCTGCCGGAGGCGGACGAGTTCAAGGATGTCGAAAACAAACGCGATATGCTCGATGAGAGCGCCCAAGGTAGCTGAGCAGTGCACGTTGAAGGTCCCCAAGCACGGCGCAGATAAGTTGATCTCGCCATTGGCCCCCGGCCTGCGCACCCGCTGCGGTTGATCTGCTTGCATCGAATTCGGCGGTGGTGGGTGGATGCAACTCGCTCAGCGAGCTGGATGATAAAGGTGGTGAAGCATGATCAGGCTGCAAGGCGGGCTCAAACTCGATGCATACTGGAGAGAAGTCCGCCAGACGGGCGACGAGCGACTCCAAGAAGCCGGTTTCGAGGATTGGGTGGTGACGATGCGACCGCTGACTCTCCCCGAGACTGGAAGAGCGGAAGCGCACGAGGAGGAGCCGGCTGTCACCGTCAGTGTCACCGCCAAGACGCTCGGTATTGCAGTCGGCAAGCAACCGGATCTGCCGCCGGAATCATATGTTCAGACCAGCATCATCGACGTCATCGATCAGGCAATCGATGCTCGGGGTGATGGTGACTCGGAGGATTGGCTTAGAGACGAAGGCGGTGAAGCATGAGCATCAAGATGAGGCCCATGCTCCACAGGGTGAATCCCTCCTGAGAACTCGCCGCTTACGGGCACGGGCCCCAATTGGCCAGCAGCGCCAGCAGGTCGAGTATGCCGACGGTGCCATCGCCGTCGAAGTCGGGCGGACCACCGGGGTCGGCGCCCCACTCGGCGAGCAGCGCAAGCACGTCGAGGATGCCCACACTGCCGTCGCCGTCGAGGTCTTGTGGGCAGGCCGGTACACCGTCGAGAAACAGAACCCATACCGCGCCGCGGTTGGAGCCGCCGTCGTCATCGTCGGGCGCCCCCACGGCCAGATCGCCCACCCCGTCGCCGTCGAGATCACCCAGCGAGGCTAACGACCGGCCGAAGCGATCGTCACTATCCAGGATGCCGGTGAAGCCGCCGTTGGTCGCGCTGATCTTCTGATGCGTTTTGACAGTGCCGTCGGAGTTGACCAGCAGCACCCAAACCGCACCTCGGTTCGGGCCCGCGTCGTCGTCGTGGGGTGCTCCGATGGCCAGGTCGGCCACGCCGTTGGCATCGAGGTCTGGGAGCAAGGCCACCGACCTACCGAACCAATCGATATCATCCAGTACGCCGGTGAAGCCGCCTTGGGTGTCGCTGATCTTCTGGTGGGACTTGACCGTCGCGTCGGTGTTGAGGAACAGGATCCACACCGCACCCCGGTTGGCGGATTCGCCTTTGCCCCCGTCGTCATCATTGACCGCCCCCACGGCCAGGTCGCCCACTCGATCCCCATCGAGATCGCCGATGGAAGCCACCGCGAAGCCGAACTCATCGGCATCATCCAGGGTGCCGGTGAAGCCGCCTTGGGTGTCGCTTATCTTTTGATGTGCTTTGACCGTCCCGTCGGCGTTGCTCAACAGCACCCAGACCGCGCCGCGTGCGTTGCCCCCGTCGTCGTCGAGGACCGCCCCCACGGCGAGGTCCTCGAGGTCGTCGCCGTCGAAGTCCCCCAGGGCGGCAACCGAGATGCCGAAGCGATCCGCATCGTCTAGCGTTCCGGTGAAGCCGCCTTGGGTGGAGCTGATCTTCTGATGCGCTTTGACGGTCCCGTCGGAGTGAAGCAAGAGGACCCATACCGCGCCGCGGTCTACGCCGCCGTCGCCATCGCGGTCAGCCCCTACGGCGAGGTCGCCGACCCCGTCACCGTCCAGATCACCCAGCGAGGCCACCGAGACGCCGAAGCGATCGCCATTGTCCAGTAAGCCGGTGAAGCCTCCCTGAGTGTCACTGATCTTCTGGTGGGACTTCACGGTGCCGTCCGTGTTGAGGAACAGGACCCACACCGCGCCGCGGTTGAAGCCTCCGTCGTCATCGTCGGGGGCCCCCACGGCCATGTCGCCGACGCCGTCACCGTTCAGATCACCCAGGGAGGTCACCGAGTGGCCGAACACATCGAAACTACCGAGCGTGCCGGTGAAGCCGCCTTGCGTGTCACTAATCTTCTGTTGGGCCAGCACCCAGCCGGGCCCGCCAGGGCCGGCCGTGGACGGCAGGGCCGGTGCGCTGCCCGTGATCGCCATGGCCACAGCCGACGAAACAACGATGCAACTCGTGACGCGCGTCGAAAGATCACTACCTCGGACGATCATCGTTGCTCCCCTGGCCGCACGGTGTGAAAGCTCCTGTGCGATCGCGAGCACGCAGCGTTCGATGATCCGCCGGCTACAGAGAAGCCGGGTCGCTCTGATCGCGCCAGCGGGTCATGGTGACAGTCGAGCAAAGACAAGGTCAGGCCCTGGCTTGCCTCCCTTGGGAACTCCCTGATTTGGCAGGCCCAAAGCCTACCCCGGACCTTCTACGGTAGGTCGACACGGAAAGAAACTCGCTTCATTATTATTCGCGGCGGGGCGGGCGAGTGCAAGAAGAATGTTCTGCGAACAGCGATCAACGAGAGCGGCCCTGACGGTGTATCGCGGATGGTCGATGACGCAGGGCCCGGCGGTACGAGGCCGCCGCCTCCAGGCGTGCCCCATAACTCTGTGGTCACGGGCACGGCCCCCAGTTGGCCAGCAGCGCCACTAGGTCGAATATGCCGACGCCGCCGTCGTTGTCGGCTTCCGCCTCACTGGCATGAGGTGGCTCAAATCCTGCGGCGCGCAGACGCGATTGGGGACGCCCCTGCCGCGCGCCCGGCAGAATTATAGAAAGGGGAACACCGTAGCCGACATGGTTCGCCGCTTCAAGCCCGCCGATGGACGAAGTCCCGTCTACGCCGGCCAGAACAGCTCAATCCAGCTCGGCCGCCGTGTCCTCATCCCTCAACCGCCATGACGGCAACAAACGCCGCCGACATCTGATGCCCGCGGGAAGCCTCGAAAGCTGGGGATCTGAGATTCGAACTCAGACTAACTGATCCAGAGTCAGCCGTGCTACCGTTACACCAATCCCCAGTGGGCGAGCGCGATTGTATAAGGTCGCGGTGAAGGATCAACCCGGAGCGTAGCTGGGTGAGACGCTTGATCGGATTGACCTCCGGGATGACATCGGCGCAAGGATTGCGTGGCATGAGTGGTGCGGAGCTTGAACTGGAATGGATTGCCGGGCGATTCGCGGTCTGTCGGTTGTCGGCGACCGCTGAGATTCCCCAATGGGTGCCCGCCGGCGGTGGACTGATCAGCATCACCCGCACGGACCGGGAGCTGTCGATCATTGCGGCTGAGCAGGCGGTCCCGAATGAGGTGCCGGCTGAGCGCGGTTGGGTCGCCATGCGCATCGTGGGCAAGCTGGGTTTTTCAGCGGTTGGCGTGCTGGCCAAACTCAGCGGGGCGTTGGCTGGGGCGGGTGTCGGCGTGTTGGCGATCTCAACCTACGAGACGGATATTCTGCTGGTGAAATCGGCCGACGCGCAACGGGCGGCCAGAGCGCTGGGAGCTGTTGCCGATGTGGCACGGCTGGGCGGTTCGTGATGCAGTTGTGGCCGAAGTGTCCCCTGGCGGCGACGGGTAAACGGTCTCATTTGTTACCCGAGCCGTGTTGCGCAACGGTCACCGGATTCGCCGCCACCAGGCGCTCGGCGATCTGGACGGCGTTCAGCGCGGCGCCTTTGCGCAGCTGATCGCCAGCCACGAACAGATCCAGCCCCAGGCCCGGCCGCTGGCTGGTGTCAGCGCGGATGCGGCCCACGAGCACCTCGTCGAGCCCCGTGGCGTCGATCGGCTCAGGGAACTTGTTTGCGTCGCGATCGTCAACGAGCTTCACGCCAGGCGCCTCGCTCAGCAGCACGCGTGCGTCTCTTTCGCTGAGCGGGTTGTTGAACGTGAGGTTGATCGCTTCGCAGTGGGCGCGGAGCACCGGCACCCGCACGCAAGTGGCGGTGATCTGAACTGAATCATCGTGCCAAATCTTGTGCGTCTCGCGGATGATCTTGCGCTCCTCTTGGTTGTATCCGTCCGATCCGATCGGCGAGTCGTGGCTGAAGAGGTTGAACAGGTACGGCCGGCCGAGCACGTTCTGCGTGTAGGGCTTCCCGGCGGCGTGATCGTGGACCTGCTGCTGAAGTTCGCGCATGACGGCTGCTCCGGCCCCGGACGCCGCCTGGTAGGTGCTGATGACAATTCTCTTGACGCCGACGGCGCGGTGCAGCGGCGTGACGGCTAGCAGCGCGATGATCGCCGAGCAGTTGGGGTTGGCGATGATTCCACCGGTCGTAGCATCGAAATTGTCGAGCACGTCGCCGTTGATCTCGGGTACGACAAGCGGGATGTCCGGCTCCATGCGAAACGCGCTGGAGTGGTCGATGACCACCGTGCCGTGATCGACGGCAGCGGGCGCGAACTGTCGGCTAACCTCGGCGGCGGCGCAGAAGAACGCCAGGTCCACCCCGGCCAGGCTCCGGTCGGTCAACACCTCGATGGGATGATCCCCCGCGGTTGATCCGGCGGAGCGCGCCGAAGCCAGCAGGCGGAGCGTGCCGTGGCCGAAGGTCCGCTGCCCCAGGATCAGCAGCAGCTCCTGCCCCACCGCGCCCGTGGCACCGACGATCGCCAGGTTGGGTGTCTTGGATGAGGGCATCGGGAGACGCTGCAAAGTTCGCCGACAAGTGTACCATCGCTCCAGGTTGGCTTCTCAGGAGCGACGCATGAGCAGTGACTACACGACGGTGGATGGTGCGGTGGTTGGCATCCTGATGGGCAGCCGATCGGATTGGCCGACGATGAAGGACGCCTGCCAGATGCTCACTCGGTTAGGCATCACGCATGAACGCAACGTGATCTCAGCTCACCGATCGGCGGATCGGCTGGCTGAGTATTGTCGCTCAGTCGAGCAGCGCGGACTGAAGGTGCTGATCTGTGCGGCTGGCGGCGCGGCTCACCTTGCGGGGGTGGTTGCGGCGCAGACCCATCTGCCGGTCCTGGGATGCCCGATGAAGGCCTGGTCGCTGGAGGGACTGGACTCGCTGCTGTCGATGGTGCAGATGCCCAGCGGCGTCCCGGTGGCGACATTCGCCGTCGGCAAGCCGGGTGCCGTCAACGCGGCGCTGTTCGCCGCGGCGATCCTGGGTCTTGCCGATGAAGGTGTGCGCAGGAAGCTCGTCGAGTTTCGCACTGAACAGGCTGCAAAGGTAGACGAGCTCCCGGAAGATTGACGCAGCGGGGCGAATGTTTAGCCGCGGGTCATAGACCCGCGCGTCGCGCCGCTCTCCGAGCGGCGGCTAAACCGGTGTCTCCACCAAAGGACACCGATGGTCCAGAAGATCTTGCTTCCAGCGGCAACAACTCCCCGAAAAGTGCCGGAGACCTTGGATCGACCGCCGGCCCGGGGTCGATAAGGCACGTCAACTTCAACGGTCGGGATACGCATGAGGGCGGCCTTGGTCTGCATCTCCACCGTCCAGCCCCATGTTCGATCCCTCATGTTCAGCCGTTGCAATGTCGTCCAGCGCAGGGCACGAAACGGCCCGAGGTCGCGGTACCGCCGCCCAGTGAGCAGGGCCATGAACCAACAGGCCAGGCGGTTGCCGTAACGTTGGGCAAGGTTCAACGCACCCGGGTCGGCGAGTCGGACGCGTGACCCGATGACGATCTGGGCTTCGCCGCGCTCAATTGGTCGAAGCAGTGTTGGCAAGGCAGCGGGATCATCGGAGAGGTCCGCATCAAGGAAGGCCACGGCTTCCGGCGGCGGGTCTTGTTGTTTGATCCATTGGATGGCCTTGAGGCAGGCGGCTCCGTAGCCTCGTTTGGGCTCGTGCACCACGATCGCGCCGCGGGCGGAAGCGGCCTCGGCGGTCCCGTCGGTCGAAGCGTTGTCGGCCAGGATGATGTGGCGCACGACCTGGCCACGCAGCGGCTCCAGGGCGTCGAACAAGGTCTCGATGTTCGAGGCTTCGTTGCGAGCTGGGATGATGAGGTCGCACCGCACGGCAGAGGTTCAGCGCTTGGTTGGCTGCTTTGGGCCGAGCAGCTCGCGCAACGCCCGGCCGGGGTCCGGCTGCCGAAGCAGATGCTCGCCCACGATGGCGATGTTGATCCCGCGTTGGCGAAGCCGTGCCAGGTCGGCCCCAGAGCAGATGCCGGACTCGCACACCACGACGTTGCGGTTCTCCACAAACTCCAGCAGGCGGAAGATGTGCGACAGGTTGGTCTTCATGGTCTTGAGGTCACGATTGTTGATGCCCAGCAGCGAATAGCCGGCATGGGGGAAGCCGATGTAGTGCCTTACCTTCAGCAGCCGATCGACTTCGTGTGCCTCGACGATGGTGGTCATGCTCAGCTCACGTGCCAGGATCATCATGTCCAGGAGCATGCCTTCCTCAAGCACCTCCGCGATCAGCAGCACGGCGTCGGCTCCGGCAGCGCGAGATTCCCATATCTGGTATTGATCGACGATGAAGTCTTTGCGAAGCACGGGCAGAGGAGCGGCGTCCCGGATTTGTTGGATGTACCCGAGGTGCCCGCCGAAGTCCTCTTCATCGGTGACGCATGAGATCGCCGCGGCACCGGCCTGGTGGTATTGTTTGGCGATGTGTGCCGGGTCAAAATCCTGGCGAATGACGCCGGCGGACGGGCTGCGCATCTTGATCTCGGCGATGACCCGGGTGTGGCGACCGATGCGCTCGTTGACCACCGCCCCAAAGAAGTTTCGCGGGCGTGCCATGTCCGCAACGCACCGTTTGAGCGTCTCCAGTGGTGTGGCGGCCTTGGCCTTGGCCACCTCCACCCGTTTGCGGGCGATGATCTTGTCGAGAACACTGGTCATGGGGACGGCAGGTATCGTACTCGTGCTGTATGCCGGTGGAGAAGCGGTCGCCGCCGGGCAGGTCGAGCAGGATCGGCTTGCCGCGATTCAAGCGGTACCCCAGGGAGCCGAAATCAGCTCGGCCGGTCTCACCATTCTCATCGTTACAGGGGTCCTCGCAGCACCGCTTTCTCTTGGATTGTTCATCTGGCGGCGCTGGTATCGGCTGGCTGGTTTGCCGGGGCGACCGGAGGCGTTCTCAGCTCTGTCCGGGGCAGCGATGTTCTTCGGCATGCTGCTCTTGGACCAGCTCGGAGGTCTTGTCGCCCAAGACGTTCTCGGGGGCGATCAGATCACCATTGGGCCCTTGGAGGACCAGGCAAGGCTCCTGATCGGCCGGTATGCGGGACAGGCGATCATCGTGGCGGTATTCGTCTGGCTTGGCTGGCGAGCGACGACTCGATCGTCCTCACGCCGGCCAGGGCTACTCCGCGCGTCGCTCATTGGAGCCGGCGCGCTGCTTGTCTTCTGGCCGATGGTTACGTGCGCTGCAAATGCGGCACGCTACCTTGTGGAACACCTGGGCGATGAGCCGGTCGATCCAATCGCCCACGATACGCTGAATCTCCTTCTGAGCAGCCCCGTGGACGGATGGTTCTTCGTGATGGTTGCTCTGGTGGTAATCGCTGCCCCACTTCTCGAGGAGGTGATGTACCGGGGAATACTTCAACGGGTGATGGTGCAGGTCGGGATGGGCCGTTGGCCGGCAATCATCGTGACCAGCGCGATCTTCGCGCTGATGCACCTCGATGTGGCGCTATGGCACGCGGTGGCGGCTATCTTCGTTCTGTCCGTGGGATTCGGGTGGGTATACGAGAAGACAGGGCGGCTGGCAGCGGCGGTGACCATGCACGCCCTGTTCAACGCGGCGAACCTCGCGCTGGCCCCGCTGCTGGTCCCCGGACTGTGTTGATCTGCGCCTGATGAACCACCGGCCGAGGTTGCGGCCGGCTGCTACAGTACCGCCCTATGTCCACTGTCCGCTCCGAAAGGCCGCGCGTCCTCACAGGCGATACGCCCACCGGGCAGTTGCACCTCGGCCATTATGTGGGGTCGGTGAAGCGCCGCGTTGAGCTTCAGGAGACGCACGACTGCTTTTTTATCATCGCCAACATGCACGCCTTCACTACCCGGGCCGAGGAGCCGGCCGAGATTCGGCGCGATTGCCTGGAGATCGTGCGGGACTATCTGGCCATGGGGATCGACCCTGATCGCTCAACGATTTTCCTACAGACGGAAGTCCCGGCGATCTCGGAGCTGACGTACCTGTTTGCGATGTTGCTCCCGTTCAATCGGGTGATGCGCAACCCCACCCTCAAGGACGAGATCAGAGACCGCGGCTTGGGCGACCGGTATAGCTTCGGCTTCCCCCTGTACGCGGTAGGTCAGACCGCCGATATCCTGGCGTTTCGAGCCCACAGCGTGCCCGTCGGCCAGGATCAAGTCCCCCACATCGAACTCACGCGCGAGGTGGCCCGGCGGTTCAACCAGCTCTATTGCGGCGTGTCCGATCAGGCTGCGGACGCCGACCACGTCAAGCTCGGCGGTGTGTTTCCCCTACCCGTTGCCGACGTGGGCAAGGTTGGACGGCTCGTTGGGACCGACGGAAAATTGAAGATGAGCAAATCGCTGAACAATGCCATCTTCATCACGGACAGCCCGCAAGTCGTGAAACGGAAGATCGCCAAGATCTATACCGGCCGGCAAAGCCCCACAGAGCCGGGTGATCCGAACAACGCCTTGTTCCAGTACGTTGAGACGTTCATCCAAGACAAGGATCGGGTGGCCGAGCTGAGAGACCGCTATGCTCGCGGCGACAACATCGGTGACGGGCACATCAAGCCGGAGGTCGCCGAGGCCGTCAATGCGCTATTGGCGCCGATGCGCCGGCGCCGCGGGCTCTACGAGGGCGATGACGACGCGATCCTCGACATCCTCAAAACCGGCTGCGCAAGAGCGAACGAAGTCGCGGAGGAAACGCTGGCCATGGCGAAGGACGCCGCCTGTTTGAAGTTCTTCGATCGCAAGTTGCGATATCGCTAAGGGCCTCAAGCCTGCAAGCCTCAAGCCTTCCTAAAACGCGAAGAACGTGTCGAGCACCTTGGCGATGATGCCCTTCTCGTTGGCCTTGTTGAGTTCGCCTTCGTGCATCTTCTCGATCTTCAGATCATGAAGCTGATTGGAGAGGATGGTGTTGGCGGCCGTGACGTCCTCGGGTCGGCAGATGCCCGTGACCTTGATCGTTGATTCTTCCTCATCAGTCTTGATGTGGGTGCGGGCTTCGATCACGAGGCTGCCGTTGGGCAGCACCTCAATGACTTCGGCGGTGAGCCGCGCGGTCAGGTTGTACTGGCGGGGATAGCGGCCATCGCCTGCGAACTCTTTGTTGAATTGAACGTCGAGTTGCGGCAGATTGGTCGTGCGCCCGCCGTTGACGCGAAGATCAAGCGAGTCGCTCAGTGACAGATCGGGCCATTTGGCGATCTTGCCATCCATGTTGTATTCCTTTTCGGTGTCAATTCGGTGGCGGGTGTCCACGCGCCTGGTCTCGCGCACGACGATCTGAATCAGATCGCGCTTTTGGAATTCTCGCGGCGCGGGCGAGGCGACCGCGAACATGCTGACATCGCGCAGCTCGGCCGAATCGGAGCGGCCGGTGTTCGCGACCGTCGTCGTCGCTGTGGCCAGGAGCGAACTCGTCGCCGGCTCAACGGCGGGTTCAGGGTCCCGCGCCGTGGGATCGAGTTGATCCAAAACAGGCTCACAAACATGGGGTCGATGAGGATGACACCGATTCGCCTATCCGTCATTCGGCTCCTCAATTGTGCATATGTGATCATCTCAGTGTTCCCGTCGCCAAGGGTGATGGTTGTCTATCGGGTCAGGTCAATGATGGCAGCGCCTGGCCCGGTGACGACGGCGAAGAAGGTGTCGTGCTCGCCAAGCTTGCGTAACTCGATCAGGTCGTTTTCAGCCCCGCAGCTGCGAGCCTCAGCCTCCAGGCTGATCACCACGCCGCCGACGAGGCAGCGAACCTTGACGTGGTCGCGCCGTGCAATGAGCACCTCCCGCTTGAGGTCTTTCGCACGAAGCATGCGACCCGCACGCAGCCTGGTTGCCGCCACCCGCCCCACGGCTTGGACAAGTGTGCTCATCGCGTTGGATTGACTCGGCGGGAGCCACCGGTCTTCGACGGACAAGTCTTCAGCGCTCAGTTGCACACCCCGGCCGATGTCGTAGCGAGGTAGGACCACGTTGGTCCTGATGATCGGCCGCACGGTCAACGATTGCGTTTGCTGGACGCGATCTGCCGACCATGCTCGCACGCTCAACTCGATTCGGTTGCTGCCGAGGCTGCCCAACAGTTGGATCTCGAAGCGAAAGACCTCTTCGCGGGTGTTGAGAATGGCCGCGTCGTCGTCGTCAAAGATGAGCCGCAGGTCGTTTGGATCAGTGTGGAGGCCCTGCGCAATCAATCTGGCGACGGCCCCTCGTAGCGTGGGAAGCTCGATCAGATCCTGCGCCGGCTCCTCTGTTGCCCGGCTACGGTTAGGACCGTGTAGGCCGGCCGACTTGGTGATCGAAGCCGGCGCCATGGCCAGCGGTGGGCTCGTGTTCGTAGGCCCCTGTGGCCGGACGATCACCTTCCTGCCGCTGAGCTGCACCTTTCCCCAGTGCACACCGGCCTCGGTGAGGGCTTGGCGCACCTGCCCGATGGAGATCTCCAGCACCTGCGTGGGGTCGCCGACCTGGCCGACGATCGTGTCGGCGCAGCGCTCGGCGTGTGGCCCGGCCAGGGTGGCGATGTCCGCCAGATGCACAACCGTTGCGCCCCCCGGCAGCCGCACCGAGCTTCGCAGCGCGACCTCGTCGCCGATGGCCGGGCGGATGAGACCGATGCCGGCGACGGTGACGAGCACAATCGCCGCAACGCGACGCGTCAAGCGGCTGGGCAAGCCGGCCCGCGAAACGCGATGCCCCGCCTGTTGACTGCCTATCTCGATGACTTGATCTTTCATCGCTACTGCCTAATGCCTAGTGCCTAGTGCCTTCCTCAGAACCGCCGGAGGTTGCTGAGGGTTTGAAGGACTTCATCCGCAGCCTGGAGCGACTGACTGTTGAGCTCGAATGCACGCTGGGTGCGGATGAGATTGACCAATTCAGTGATGGGATCGACGTTGGACCCTTCCATGAATCCTTGACGAAGGATACCTCGCCCGCTCTGGCCGGGGTCGCCCGCTGACGGGTCTCCGGAGGCGGCGGTGGGAATGAAGAGGTTCTCGCCGATCTGTTTCATCCCCGTCGGATTGATGAAGGTCGCGATCTCGATCTGCCCGACTACATCCGGTTCGACCTGGTTCGGAACGTCAACGGTCACAATGCCGTCTTCGCTGATGGAGATGTTGCTCGCCCCTTCGGGTATCTGGATGCTGGGGACCAGTCGCCGGCCCTGATCGGTGATCAGCACGAGTTCTCCTTCTGAATTGAGCGCGAAGTTGCCGGCGCGGGTGTACCCGAATCCGTCGCCGACATCATTGTCGATCTCAACCTGGAAGAAGCCCGGCCCGTCGATCATCACGTCCAGATCCCGATCGGTGCGGTCGGCCGAGCCTGTTCGGAAGTCCAGTTGGGTGCCGGCGACCTTGACACCCAGGCCGATATAGAGGCCCACCGGCCGCTGATCACCGTTGGCGTTCACCGCGCCCGCCTGGGCCTTCTCGATATACAGCAGGTCCTGGAAGTTGACCCGGCTGGCCTTGAAGCCGTCGGTGTTCGCGTTGGCGAGATTGTTGGCGATGACGTCCAGAGCGGTACTCTGGGCGCTGAGCCCGGTGGCGGCGGAATGAAGAGCAATAATGGCCATGATGGTGTCCTTTCAGGAAGCGTTCGCCTTCGGCGCGCGGCTAAACATGCTTAGGCTACCCGACCGAGTGTGTTGACGGCCTGGCCCATGAGGTGATCGTGGTACTGCATCATCTTGATGTTGCCCTGCGCTGCCTTGGTCGCGCTGATCATGGCGTTCAGAGCCATGATCGGGTCCACAGCGCTGGCCTCGAGGTGCCCCTGAACCAGCCGTCCCCCGGCCGGGGCACGTTCAGTTGGGCCGGAAGAACTCAGGCGCAGCAGGTTGTCGCCGACCTTGGTCAATCTGGTCGGATCCGCAGGCGAGGTGATCTGAATCGTGGCTCGGACCTGGCCGTCCTGGATGACCTCGCCGGTCGATTTGATTTCAACCTTGGCTGCACCATCCAGCCGAATGGGTTGATCGTTGACATCCAACACCCGCATGCCCGTCGCGCCCAGGATGAGCTCGCCATTGGCGTTGAGAGTCAGCCGGCCGTCTCGGGTCAATCGGATTGACTCGTTGCCGGTGCCGGAGGTGGTGCGGACGACGAGGAACCCGTCACCGTCGATGGCCAGATCCAGGTCGTTGCCGGTCTCCAAGAGGTTGCCCTGGCGCAAGCTCAGGTATGTCGGGTTGGCCGCTTGTCCGCCTCCGAGCTGCTCCAGCAGCCAATGCGGCTCGATGGGCAGGGCAGCCTCCTGGCGCTCCGGCAGGCGTTGACGGGTATAGACGGTGTCGGGTTTGAAGCCCACCGTGTTGACGTTGGCTAGGTTGTTTGCGAGGACGTCCTGGCGATGCAGGTTGGTGATGACGCCGGCGGCGGAAAGATACAGCCCGTAGTTCATCTCGCGCTCTCCGGGACGGCCAATGCGCCAACGAGGTCTGGGTCTACCTCGGTCGGCAGTCTCGCCGAGAGGATCAGGTGGGTTGAGACCGCCTCGCGGGCCAATCGGATCGTTTCCACGGCGAGCCGCATTGGCGGCCTCCGCCGGCCGTCGATGCCGATCCGCTCGCCGGGTCGTGGTGCTTGGTCGGTCACCTTGTGATTATGCTCCCGCACCGGGCACTCCTTGCCGCTGTTGGTTGCACGGAGAAGCGATGGCAATCCGCGTGCCCGATGACGATGGAGGCGGGGATCCCGTAAGATCGCGTTCGTTTGGCCAGGAATGGCGGGCGCCCGAGCTGCCGGCTTGTCGGCCAGGCGCAACTCCTGCCATCGCTGCGCAAGTGACGACGAGCGAACCGCTTGGCTTGGAGTGGAGTTTTCTGCGGCCCAGCCCGAAGCCCGGTCGATATCTTCGAATCGTGTCGGGCCGTGTTATGGACGACTCCCCAAGGCGCCGCGGTTGGACCCTTTCCTGCGGTTTGGGTATTGGTGAATGGATATTCCCTGCCCCTTCGCGCAACCGCTGCGTGAGTTTCTCGCCTATTTGCGGGTCGAGGCCGCCTTGGCTCCGGCGACCCTTGATGCGTACAGCCGAGATCTGGGGGATCTGCTGGCGGACCTTCGGCGCCATGGCGTCGACGGGCCAAAAGCCGTTGGGCCCGAGCATCTTGCGCAGCATCTGAGGCGCCTCCATCGAGATCGCAAGTTGCAACCGGCGTCGATTATCCGGCACCTGGCGTCGATCCGCGTGTTCTTTCGGTATCTGTCCGCCAACGGCTTGGTCGAGGACAATCCTGCCCGCTTACTGGAAACACCGATGCGTTGGAAGCGGTTGCCTGGGGTGCTCTCGCCGAAGAAGATGAGGACGCTGCTGGCCGCCCCGTCGCCCCAACACGGCCGGCTCTGGCTGCGCGATAAGGCGATGCTCGAGCTCATGTACGCGGCCGGTCTTCGAGCTTCCGAGGTCGCAACGCTCGCGGTCAACGAGTACAACGCGATCCTCGGCGTGCTCATCGTCACCGGCAAGGGAAGGCGGCAGCGATTGGTCCCGATTGGCAAGCCGGCTCAAGGCTGGACCGATCGCTACTTGGCCGAGCTTCGGCCGCAGCTTGCGCGATTCGATGATCGCCGCGATGAGGATCACCTGTTGCTGTCGCACACCGGCCGGCCTCTGGAGCGGGTGGCGGTCTGGCAGATCGTTCGCCGCAACGCGCAGCTCGCCGGGCTGGGTGAGACTTATCCGCACATGCTCCGCCACAGCTTCGCTACGCATCTGCTTGCCGGCGGAGCTGATCTCCGCACCGTACAGGAGCTCTTGGGCCACGCCGACATTTCGACGACACAGGTCTACACGCACGTGGACCACTCCCGCCTGCGTGACGTGGTGCGAAAACACCATCCGCGACCGTAGACCGTCTCCGACGTTAGTTGTCGGTTTGCAGGTCTGGAGCGATGAAAGTTGGCTGGACGAGTGGAGCTGCTGGATCAACAATACGGATGGCACCCAAGAGGGGCCCACCGGACCAACGGCGCGAATTGGGATCAAGCCAGCGCTGGATGGATGCGAAAGGTTCCAGTTGCGAAACTGAATAGTTTGTGGGCTCTTTGCCCCCACCACTTCGGTAGAAGCCAAACGCGCTACCGGCAAAGAGGACGCCGGCAGCAATTCGTCCGACGAGCCCGGCCAGCTTCCGACGAATGGCGCGCAATCCGACCGGGCAATCCTGAGTAAGAATCGTGCCGTCGCTGCGTCGATGGATCCTGCCGCAGAGTCTGCCTTCCTTTTCTCGAATGAGCCGCACGGCTTCCTGCTCGGTCATTGCGGAGAGGTTGTATACGTTGAGCTTGCATTGACAGCAGAACCGTACCCGATCGTCACCGCTCATATTCTGCCAAGAGGCGGGACAGGCAGAGGCGATGCGGACCTGCTGAAGGAGACTCACGTTTGCACTCACTGTTGAACTCCACGGCCACTGCTGGGCCACGCGCAATGAGACGCTTGACAGGGTTGATTGTTTCCGGAGAGTTGTACCTATCGCATCGAGCGCATGTTCCGGCACCCCGCCGTACGGTCAGTAGTCGGGAAGAGGCTTGGGAGCTAGAGGTACCAGGAGATCAGCCAGATGGTTCCCGCTTGACTCAGGATCATGACGGCCGTCCATAGACCGGCGCGCCACCATTGCCCCGCGGGTGATCGGCGCAGAAACCGCGAGCGTCGTTTGGAGAGGACTGTCAGGGCCACCGCATAGGCCAGAGTCATCGCCCAGAGCCCACCGAGGGCTATCCAGTCCTCGAGGCCCCAGAACGCCGATCGCTGGGCTCCGATGCTGGCAATGATGGCCAGGATGCCGGTAAAACCCATGGGGATCGCCACCGCCAGCACTCACAGCAGCCATGGTCCGAGCTTCAGATCGATCGATCCGACGCGCAAGTCAAGCCGGACCCCGCATTCCGGGCAGGTTGTGCTGCCGAGGCCCCGCAGGTTGTATCTGCAGACCGGGCAGGGAACATCGCGATCGGTAAGAAACACACGTAGCACTTCCTCTTGGGGCTGGGGCATAGTCATTCGGCACGTTGTTTCGTGGCTACGGAAAGATCAGATGAGCGGGCGAGGGTGCACGATCCTACCGATTGCCGCGCCTCCCATGAAATGGCCCGACGTCCAACTGGCAGAGGTGTTCCGAATTGACAGGTCCTCACTCTGGGGCATCATGGGGTTATGGCAGCCGAGCCTGACCCGTGCGTGGTGGTGATCTTTGGAGCCTCCGGCGATCTGACGTCGCGCAAGCTGATCCCGGCCCTGTACGAGCAGGCGGCCGCGGGGGCGCTGCCCAGGTCCACCTGTGTGTTGGGTGTCAGCCGCACCCAGATGAGCGATGACGACTGGCGGGACAAGCTCCAGCCATGCGTGAAGCGGCATGCCAAGCGCTTCGATGCGGACGCGTGGGCCGATTTCGCCCGACGCATCTACTATTTTCCCGGCAGCGCGACCCGTGCCGAGATCTATCCCCAGTTGGCCCAGCGCATCACTTCTCTGTCGCAGCAGCATGGCGGTGGGGACAACATCCTTTTCTACCTCGCGGTGGCTCCGTCGCTGTACGTTCCGATTATCGAGCGCATTGAAGCCTCCTGCCTGGTGGCGGAGGGACGGCGATGGTGCACCATTGACCGCGACAAGATGCCCTGGCAGCGAATCATCGTCGAGAAGCCCTTCGGCTGCGATCTCGAATCAGCGCAATCTCTGAACCGGGCACTGGGCCGGGTTTTCGAAGAGGACGCGATCTATCGGATCGACCATTATCTGGGCAAGGAACTGGTCCAGAGTTTGCTGGTGTTCCGTTTCGCCAACACCATCTTCGAGCCACTGTGGAACCATAGGTACATCGATCACGTGCAGATCACCGCCGCTGAGACGGTCGGCGTCGAGCATCGCGCCCGATACTACGACGAGGTGGGGGCGATTCGTGACATGATCCAGTCACACCTGCTACAGGTGTTGGCACTGGTAGCGATGGAGCCACCCACGAGTTTCACCAGCCATCACATTCGCCAGGAGAAGATCAAGGTCCTCGACGCGATCGAAGCGGTGCCGACAGACCGGCTGCAAGACTCTGCCACGCTCGGACAGTATGCCGGTGACGATGCGGAGCCGGCTTATCACCTCAATCCGCGGGTTCCTACAGGGACCACGACAGAAACCTTTGCCGCGATCGCCTTGCGGTTTGACAACTGGCGCTGGGCGGGGGTGCCCTTCTACATTCGCACCGGCAAGCGGATGGCGGCCAAGCGAACCGAGATCGTCGTCCAATTCAAGCAGCCACCGGCCAACCTGTTCAAGCGCACCGATCAATTCACCGCGGGCGGTCCTCGGCCAGCGAATCAAATCATCATTGAGATCTCGCCAGGCGGTGGTGTGAGTCTTCGGTTCCAAGGAAAGGTGCCCGGAAGCGGTGTTCGCCTCGACACGGTGGCCATGGATTTCGACTTCGCCAAACGATTCGGGACCGAACCGGTGGAAGCCTACGGGCCACTCATCCTCGACGCCATGCGCGGCGATCAGACGCTGTACCAGCACCGCTACGAAGTCGAAGCCGCCTGGCAGGCCGTAATGCCACTGCTCGGGCCGCAAGCGCAGACGCTCCGCGGCAACATCCACGCCAACTACCAATCGGGCAGTTGGGGCCCGCCAGAGGCGGACGAACTGTTGGCAGCCCACGGGCGCACCTGGCACAACGCACCGCTGGATTGATTCTGTTGAGCTCAAGGGCGCACACCGCACCCTACCGCTCGACCATCATCGCCGATGATGCTATGGTCAGCGCCAATCCGCGACCTGCTTATGACTGAATTCGACAAAGACCGCGTGTATGAGATCAAACGGCCGGATAAGAAGCTGCTGATGCTTTATATGATGCGGTGCGCGCTGGCCGGGCCGGCGTTTCCGTTGGTGTTTCTGCCGTGCTACTTCAAATACGAGACGCTCCGTTATCGCTTCGATGATGAAGGGATCTCGATGTCATGGGGGTTATTGTGGCGGCGGGAAATCTTCCTCACCTACGCCCGCATCCAGGACATCCACCTGTCGCGCGGCCTCTTCGAGCGATGGCTTGGCCTGGGAACGATTCACATTCAGACGGCATCCGGCAGCGCCTCTGCGGAGATGGCCGTCGTGGGGCTGTCCGAGTACAAAGCGGTGCGGGATTTCCTCTATTTGAAGATGCGCGGCGCGCGGTTTGGTGAAAACCAAACAGGGCCCACTGCAGATGACACGTACACCTCGGAGGTAGAGGCGGCCGGCGACGCCGGCGATGCCCTCGAACTGCTCACGGAAATCCGCGATGAGATTCGGTCCCTGCGCCGGCGCTTCGAGGCCGGTGGAAAATGATCTACGAGAGATTCAAAGATCGATTGCTAGATCTGCTCAAGGCCCCGAAGTGCCCGCCGGATCCCCCCGCCGGCTCGCCCCAGTCGGTGCAGATCTTTCGAGCTGCGCCGAATTTCCTGAAGCTCCAGGTGCTGATGTGGGGGATTGGCTTTGCCGTCGGCCTGATTGGCGAGATTGCGTTCGTTGTTGTCGGGCACACAAAGGATGGGGACTGGCTCGAACTCGGGCTCGGCTACGCTGTTTTCGCGTTCACGCTGCTCGCAACGGTGGTCAAGTACTTTCTCATCCGTCTCGACTACGACATGCGCTACTACATCGTCACGGACCGCAGCCTGCGGATACGGGAAGGGGCGCTCTTTATTCACGAATCCACGTTCACCTATGCCAACGTACAGAACCTCAGGATCCACCAGGGCCCGGTGGAACGTCTCTTGGGCCTGTCGAACCTGGTTGTGGAGACGGCCGGGGGCGCGGGGGCGGCGTCGCGGGAAAAGCGCGGCGAATCACCGTTTCGCCGCGGACACCAGGGTGTGTTGCGGGGCGTCGCCAACGCCCGTGAGATTCGCGACCAGATTCTCAGCCTGCTCAAGCGGTACCGCGACGCGGGACTGGGCGACCCTGAGGATCGGCGCCGTGCAGTGCCGGCCCAACGGCTCCGCGAAGGTTTCTCGCCCGCAGCCCTGGCGCGTCTGCGCGAGATCCGCAACGAACTGCGGTCGCTGAGCGAGACGGTCGAGATCTGACCTATGGGATGGGCCTCGTGAATCCGAGGTTGGCCATATCTGGTAAACTATCGCACCTGAGGTGAGCGGCCTGACTGTCATGTGCCATCGCAATTCCATCATGGTTTTCGTGCTCATGGCCCTTGCTCTTGGTTGTGAGGCGCTGCAATACGACCTGACCAAGGCGACGAGGCCGTATCCGATTGATCTGCGCCGGGCAGAAGCGGTAGACATTCAGGTGTTCCGTGAGGGTAACTCTCTTGAGATAATCAACTCGACACCGCACTCTTACCGCGATTTCGATCTCTGGATCAATCAGCGATATGTCCGGCATGTTGAGTTGATGGCGGCGGGCGAACTCATTCGCCTCTCGCTGGAGGAGTTCTATGACGAGCGGGGCGAGGTCTTCAATGCGGGCGGTCTATTGCGCACGCAGGAGCCGATGCCGGTGCGCCTCATCGAAATGCAACTGAGCGAGGATCGGCCATTGATTGGCCTGATTGCGATCCGAGCGGAGCCGGCGGAGTAATGATATAGTCTCCGACCTCGTGCGGAACGCCACTACCATGGCCAGGGTGCCAATGATTCGCGGTGCCCATGGTCGTTGGGCGTGAAGCTTTCTACGATGGAGCGAACCTGACTCTGCTTGTTAGCGGCAGCGACCGCCCTGCGTCCAGCGCTTTAGTTTCGTTTTTGGGGCCAGTTATGCCTCAGATAACCCATGAACAGCGGCGCCGTCGCCGTGAGAAAATCGCCCAGGCTGTCGCATCCGGTCGCAGCGTATCCGCCGCCGTCAGACAGTTTCGCGTCACCCGAAGTACGGTTTACCGCGCCTGCGCTGACCTTGGTCTGTCCTTTGAGCATGAGCAACGGCGGCAGCGTCGAGAGGCCATCGCCGTAGCCGTGGCGTCCGGTGCCAGCCGGGCCGCCGCCGCCAGACGGTTCGGGATCTCTCTAGGTACGGTTCACCGGGCCTGCACCGAACATGGGCTCTCAGCGCGCCGGGGCCGGCCTCCTGGACCGTCCGCTGGGGGCCGAGGGCTGGAGATCCTCGCAGCGCTCTTGAGCAACTCATTCGCCACCGACCGAGCGATCGCCGACACCTTCGGCGTAACGCGCCAGCGAGTGGACCAGATCAGGACTGAAGCCCGCAAGGCCGGCGTGCCCTTGGTGAACTGGCCGACAGCGCTGCACTTGCTGCATGATGTGAAGAACCACAAGTCAAGCGTCAGGATCAATCAGCTTGCCCGTCAGCTTCGCATCGATGAGGTAACGGCAAGGACAATCATCAGGACTGCGAAGCGGCTGGAACTGCTGTAGGTCGCGGAAGTAGCCGTACCACGCGCGGCCTAGGCCGAGTTGGCGCAACGAGAGAGATATCCGCAGATGGCATCCGCGGTCTTGTACCTAGAGGCCCAGGCGCGGCTTCTTCGCCTCCCATTCGGCGGTTTCGCGCTTGTTGTCGGTGCCCAGCGGTTGGCCGGTCCTGATTGCCTCGATCTCCAGGCGGCTGAGGTGTATCCCGTGGAGGCGATAGTCCTCGAAGGCTTCGCAGGCGACGGGGCAGATCGGGCGAATCAGCTGAAACATCGCGCGAGCGTAATCCCGGATTTCCTGCTGGGCGTGGTCGTCCAACCGCAGCGACAGGAAGTGAAAGATGTTGTGCAGGTCGCATTTCCAATACCATTGCGTGAAGACGCTGACCGGAAGACCGATGCGGGCCAGCTCGCGTGTCACGCCCTTCTCAAGCAGATGCTCATAGTCGTGATAGTGTTTCTCCGCGCGCTCCAGATACGTCAGGAATTCCTGGGCCGATGCGATATCGATCGGCTCGGTTCCGCCTTGGCGATTACCTTGCGACTGTTTGCGGACCTCCTCGACGGTTGGCCGGTAGAACTGATCCGGCACAATTGAGTAGCGGGCGGAGTACTCATTGACGTTGGCGGTGCGGTGGCGGATCCATTGGCGGGCGACAAAGATCGGCATCGCCACGTGAAACTTGAACTCCACCATCTCAAACGGCGTCGTGTGACGGTGCCGCATCAGATAGCGAATCAATCCGCGATCTTCGTGGACTTTCTTTGTCCCCGCACCGTACGAGACGCGGGCGGCTTGAACAATGGCGAAGTCAGCGGTCTGACCCTGCGGCACCATCCTCGGCATGACATCGACCAGCGCGACAAGACCGTGCTTATGGAGAGGTATCTCCCAGCGAGCCGAGCCGCCCATCACGTCGATCAATGGCGCTTCGGGTTCGATGTGTTCGATGACGTGCTCGGTCTTGGTCGGAGGCATGGTCGGCGTCATCGTACCTCATGGTCGGTCTTTGCAGGTGACGGCCGTAGCCGAGCCAGACTGAACCTGGCCGTGGTCACAAGAAGGATGAAGCCGGTCGCTCCCAAGCCGGCGCAGACCAGGCTCATGAACCTGATTGCCCGCCAGGTTGTGTCGCCGCCCGGCTCGGCTGCCAGCGACAGCACCGCCAGCACGCCGGCAAACGACAGCCGCCCGGCCAGACTCTGCATGGACAGGTATGTAGCTCGCAATGATTGCGGCACCTGCGGCGTGATCGCGGCATGAAGCGGCGGCTTCATCATCCCCGACGGGACACTTCGCAGCAAGATCAGCAGGACGACAACCTCATGCAACCACAGCCCCATCGCCGCCATGATCACGACTTGCATTCCCGTGGTCAGCAGCAGCGTCGCGGCGAGCCCGATGCGATCGCGCAGGCGGATGCTATAGGCCGTGGCCCACGCGGCCAGCAGCATCATCAACGCCGTGATCACCCCCGTGAGCAGCGGCGTACCCTGGCCGGGCAGCTTCAATCCACGATGTCCCACCAGCAGATCGATGTATGGCTGATAGAACTCGTAGGGAACGTGATTGATGACGATCATGATCACCGCGAATCCAAATAACCAGGCCAACGATCGGTTGGTCAGTTGGCCGATACAAGCACCGAGCTGGCGGACAAAGCCGCGCCTGAGCATCGATTCCTGGAAATGAGACGCCGGCTCCACGAAACTCAGGGTTATTGCCAGTGTCGCGAGCGCAGCCAGCAGGGACAGCCCGTAGGCGAAGTGCAGTTGCCACGTTGCCGCAAGCCCGCCGCCCAGTGCCGCGACCGCCCGGCCAAGCATGGCGTTGCGGTTTGCCGTCGCCTCGCGGGCCGCGTATTCGTCAGCTCGGCCCAGCCCGTTCAATGAATCGAAGTGCAGAGCCGTATCCGTGCCCGACTTGAACGAGAGACCGACCGCCAGGAAGATTTGAGCAATGGCGAATGCTCCAAAGCCTCGCCCGACGAAAAACAGCGCATAGGAGAGGGTCAACCCCGCCGCGGAGATCAGCAGCGTCCGGCGCCGGCCGACGGTATCGGAGAAATACCCGGACGGAACCTCCAGCAACACGACCGTTACGTAATAAATCGCTTCCAGTAGAAGTACCTGACGCAGCGGCAGGTGCTCGCTGAAGTACAGAAAGAACACCGGCATCCAGAAGTAGGCGTTGACCAGACCCTCATAGAGCGGGTAGAGCTTGACGTTGCGCTCAAGCGCATATGAAGTGGGCGGCGCCATGATCGGTCACCATCGGTAACGGACAAGAGGTATTCGACGCCGCTAAGCCTATCGCAGATCGTTTCGCAATATGCGCCGGGTTGCTTACGGCCAGGCGGTGGAGAATCCGACCATCATGGTCACCAGCAGACCAAGCCAAAGAAGCGTGGTGAGGGCTCCGCCGATGATCGCAATCCACGCATGGGCCAGGCCCTTGAGTCGCGGGTTCTTGAGGCGTTTCCTCAAGCCCACGATGCCGAGCACGAAGGCGGGGATGCCGAGAAGGATCCCCAATATGGGAATCAACGAGAACACGGCCAGGTAGTAGCCGATCAGCGCTGCCGGGTTCCGATAGGGAATGATACCTGACATCGGGGCATCGTCGGCTGGCGGTGGCACGCCGGTGGACACCGTCGGCGGAGCTTGGACGATCGCGGCCAGCGCCGGTTCATCCAGCACGGCTCTGGTGGGCCCGCCATCGCCGGGAATGAGCACCGCATCGCTGGGAATCCGACCTTGTCGCGCCCACAGCACGAGGACATCCATCCCCGCCGGCCCGTACTCGGTCCCGTTGGTGAGTCGGACCTTGTATGTCCTTGATCCCGCCATGACCGGAGTGTTGCACGAGCAGCGACATTGGTCAACGATCGAACCAAAGCGGCGAACCCCGGGCAGGCCCGGAGCTATATGGCGGCTGAAAGCTGACCGCTCACCTCCAGGTGCCTGCGTTCCTAGGTGTGGCGGGGCTTGCGACGGCGGGGGTTGGGATCGGGGACCGCTGACAGCAGCGACCTGGTGTATGGGTGCTGCGGGTCGTTGATGATCTGATCGCGGTCGCCTTGCTCGACGATCCGGCCGTCGAGCATCACTGCGATCCGATCGCAGAGGTGATGGATGACCGCCATGTCGTGGCTGATGAACAGGTAGGACAGGCCGAACTCGTTCTGCAAGTCGGCCAAGAGGTTGAGAATCTGCGACTGAATGGAGACATCCAGGGCGCTGGTGGGTTCGTCGCAGATGATGAGCTTGGGGTTCAGCGCGAGCGCCCGGGCGATGCCGATGCGCTGGCGCTGGCCGCCGGAAAACTCATGCGGATAGCGGTCGGCCGCCGCCGGCCAGAGGCCGCAGCGCTGCAACACATCTTCGACCTGAGCTCGCAGTCGGTTCCCCTGGGCCAGGCCGTGCACCTGCAATGGCTCGCCCACGATCTTGCCCACCCGCATACGCGGGTTCAGCGAACCGATGGGGTCCTGGAAGATAATCTGCATCTGGCGGCGCAATGGGCGCATCTGCTTCGCGGACAGCTCGAAGATGTTGCGACCCTTGTACAGGACGCGACCCCCTGTGGCCGGGATCAGCCGCAGGATCGTTCGGCCGACGGTCGTCTTGCCGCATCCGGATTCTCCCACCAGACCGAGGGTCTCGCCCTCATTGATGTGGAAGCTCACGTCGTCAACGGCTTTCACATAGTCGGTAACTCGCTGGAGAATTCCGCTGCGGATGGGGAAGTACGTGCGAAGGTGCTCGACGTGCAGCAGGGGCGCCTTACGCGGCTGGGCGGATTGCTGGGGCGATGTGATCATCGTCGGCGATCGTATCCAGTCGATCGCAGGATTCCATCGGCTGATTGGAATCCTCAGGGCATGGTGATGACCATGCCATCGATCTCGCCTTCTGGTGTGGCAAAGGTCAGCTCGACCGACTCCTGCGAGTGCAGGTCGCGAAGCAGCTTGTAAAACGAGTCGATGTCCGTGACCGGGCGTCCGTCCACCTCGACGATTATCGAGCCTGTTGGAAGGCGTTTGCCCCACGGTAGCCTGGGATCGACGACTTCCACCAGAACACCCTGACGATACGCCACGGCCAGGTCCGCCGACCGTTTCGGGGTGTTGGTGGCCAGCTGCTGGAGTCCGCGCCGCATCAGCTGGTTTCGCCACCGCATGCGCAGCGAATCGTATCGGTCCAGTGCGAATACGAGGTCGAGTGACTCGTTGCTCGACTGATCGGGGTCGTACCGCCGGATTGTCACGCGGAGAGGATCGCCCGGAGCCTTCGTCTGGACCAACGCCCGGATCTGTCCGCTTCTTTCGACGGGCTGGCCCTCGACGTGAGTGATGATGTCTCCTGGCCGTATGCCCGCTTTCTCCGCAGGCCCATCGCGGACCACGGCTGAGATGACTACTCCCTTCCCCGTAAACGCGATCGCGCCGGCGTCCTGGGGATTGCCCATGGTGACGCCCATGTAGCCACGCTCGGGAGCGCGCCCTTCGATGAGCTGCTCCACCACCGATTCGAT